>JBCCGX010001458.1:0-2255 GCA_039029035.1 Acidobacteriota bacterium
AACTGCAGCATGGGCTCGCGCACGTCGTTCTCGTAGCGCGCCTTGTTGGCCTGGAACCAGTCGCGGTTGTTGTTCTCGGCCAGATCACGCAGGAATTCGAACAGCTCAGGGCCGATACGGGGCGGTTGACTCATGCGAGTTGCTCCGGTAGATCAGAGGAAAACTGGCTCAGAGGCCTTTCGGCTCAGAGGGGCCTTCCGGCTCAGAGGGGATAGCCTATGTCGCTTACTTCAGCCTTCAGATCCTTCAGGCGCGCCTTGGGGTTGAGCGAGCGGACCAGGAACTCCGTGAGTCGATCGTGGCGATAGATTTGTTCGATCGCCTTGGGATTGAGCCGCTCGCCGTAGTATTCCTCGCCCCACTTGCGATAGGTCTCCGGATCGCCGTCGAGAAACCGTAGGAGCTTGCCCGAGCCGTCCGGATCGGCGACGTCTGGAAAGTCGACCGGCCCGGCTTGCCAACCCGAATCGGCTGACCGGTGCCAGAAACAGAACGTCGTCTTGTCGACTGCGAAGGCCGGATCGCCCAAGAAGTCGGCGAAGTCGCCTGGCACGGCATCGATCACACCGGGCCAGGGGCAATCTTGGGCCATCTCCGACTCCAGGACGAAGCCCTTCATGATGGCGCCGTGGCGATTGAACAGGATCAGCCAATCGTCGCCTTCGCCATTGCGCATTGACGACAGTAGCTCACCCGGTGCCCAACTGGCGTTGAACGAGAAGTAGCGATATTCCCATTCCGGGCAGAGGATGGCGTCGAGGGTCGCCAGCGCCTGGCAGAGGCGCTGAAGAACACTGATTTCGGGCAGGTGTTCCAACCTAGAAGCGGGGCTCATGGGGCGGATTATATTGAGCTGGTCTAGTGGACCCAACCACCGGTTGAGATTTGCTCCAACTGCCGCCGCTCTTCTTCCTCCCAGGCCGCGACCTGTTCGGCATCGCGTTGCCGCCGGCGCTTGAAGGCCCAGAGAGCGAGCGCGGTGATCAGCATCCACAAGGTGGCTGAGCTGGAGAGGAACGGGATCCATTTGTTCCACAGGTTGAGATGGCGCCAGAAGCGCTCTTCCTCCATCGCGACCGTCGCCCCGGTCGCGCGGTGGAAGGCCTGAGGGAAGGCATGCCCGGCGGCCAGTTGATCGAAGATTCGGGCGGCGACGAAGGAGCCATGACGGTCGAGAAGGAAGCGGACAAAAGCGGTCGACAAGGCGTAGGCGCTGGCGGCGGAATGCGCGCCGGCTTGGAAGCGGCGCTCGATCTCGGGCAGGGCGACGCCGTCGCGGCGCACCGTCGCAACGGCGACGCGAGCACGGTCTTCGAAGCCCCATTCGCGCGCCGCGCGGATCGCCAGGCCTTCGTTGAACCAGCGAGGCACGGGTCGGTGGCCGGCGGCCCGAGCGATCAACACGTGGGCGATCTCGTGCCGCAGCACCGCTTCGAGCGAGGGGTCAGGGTAGCCCGGGACACGGCTCGGGATCAGCACCACGAGGCTGGCACCGCCGACCGCGTAGGCCACCGCCCAGGACGGGGCGCGGCGTGCCTCGCGTGAGCCCTCGGGGGCCAGCACCACCCGGATCGGCGGCCCGGCATCCTCGAGCCCGAGCAGCGTCATGGCATCCAGAAGCAGTTGCGAATCGAGCTGCTCGAGCCGATCGACCAGCGGTGCCAGGCGCTCGGGCGCTTCGAACCTTAGATCGGGCGGTTGACGAGCAAGTGACGGCACGGGCTGCAGGATCAACAGAAGAAGCAGCCAGGCTAGAGGCCAGCGGCACGCTCGGAGTCTCGCGAAGAGAGTTGTGAACATCTGCATTACAGAATACCCAGTGGTCTACAGTACACTTGATCGATCTCTAAGGAGCCGTCTCGCTCGGCCGATCGACAGAGCGAAAACTCCCACCGCGGACCACCCGCACCACGCAGATCCTATCTCGTCGAGCTCCCATGGCGACCCATCTTCTCTTGGTAGGCATACGGCCCGAGGCCGTCCGAGGACGATCATGAGCTCGGCGGCAGCGGTCGTGGCGGGCGAGGCCTTGCCGTGGGATCGAGACGAGTTGCTCACCCGGGTCGGCGACCCCAAGGCTGCGATCTATCGCATGGTGCGGACGATCCTCGACGACCTGGAGGCGGTGGCACCGTGGGAAGGTCTGTACTACCCGCCGACGGACGCCGATGAGTTCCTCAGCATGGAGACCGCCTTGATCGGCATGATCGAGGACATTCCGCAGCGCGTCGCGACGTTGACCCGGGAGCTCGAGA
>JBCCGX010001459.1:0-2254 GCA_039029035.1 Acidobacteriota bacterium
AGCCGTATCTCCAGACATGACTGATTCTCTTGATAGCAACGGCGCTCGCACACCTGCCAACAACCGAGTACCGCACGTCAATCCCGTCGGCATTGTGGAGTATCCGGATGACTATGCCGGCTCGCCGCGTCGCTTTTCGTCACGACAGCGGCTCTTCGTCGGCCTGCTGCTGTTCTTCTTCGCCGCCGCTACGATCGGCACCAGCATCCTCAGCATCGGCGCCTATTGCCTGACCAGTGATGGTGGCGACACTCGCGCCTTGCAGGAAGGGATCGAGCGGTTGGTCGGCGGCTCGTAAGCGCCGAAGTCATGCGTCAGCGCAGGATCGACTCCACGATCGGGCCCAAAACTTCGGCCACCCGCTGGTTGCCGGCGCGAGTGAAATGACACTCGTCGTAGATGAGCTCTTCGCTTAGCGGTACCTGGGCCGCCAGATCGAAGACGTGAACCCCTGGAGCGGCCGGTAGCTCCAAGACGGCCGCGTTGAAGGCCGACATACCGCGTGCCAGGGAGGGAATGTCGGGCGGTAGCCCGCCTTGCGCCGCTACTGCGGTGGCGAGGCGGAAGCTGGTTCTGTCGCCGGGCTCTGGCGTCAGGCGATAGCGGGTCGCCTGGGTCAGGAAGAGGATCGGTACCTCATGGGCTGTGGCGATGGCCGCCATCGAGCGCAGGTTACGCTCGAAGACGCGCAGGGCGAGGAAGTCGTCGAAGTGCTCGATGCTGCGTCGTGGCCCGAGCGCCGCCGGCTTCATGGCCTGGTTCCGGCTGCGGCGCAGGCGCAGCCAATCGAGGAGGTAGCTGCGCGGCTGTCGGTCTGCCTCAGGTGGCCTCTGCAGGTGGCGTCCGTCAGTGCGAAAACTGGGATGGAAACCGAAGACGAGATCGTTGATGCCGTGCATCACGACGACCAGCGACGGTTCGAGATCGAGCACCTGGTGCTGCAAGCGCCCCAGGCTGGTGCCGGTGGTGGCGGCGGACATGCCGGCGTTGAACACTCGGACCGGTCGCCCCAGGCGGCCTCGCAAATGCTCGGCGATAAGCCCGGGAAAGGTCTCCGGGCGCGGGAAAGCATAGTTCTCGGTCGTCGAGCCGCCGAGGAAGACGAGAGTCAAAGCATCGGGAGCCAAGGGCTCGGTGACTCTTGGCCCCCGCATGCCGAGCTCGTTCAGCTGGACCGTCAGATGCTCGCCGTCGAGCGATTCGAAGCGGTCGACCAGATTGGGCTGTGAGATACGGTGGGCGAAAGGGTCGTAGACCCGGCGGATCGGAGCCGGCTCGTGCAGCAGGCGGGCAAGGCCTTCTGCCCCCACGATCACCAAGAGGGGCAAGCTCAGGACGATGAGGCCGCGGCCGAGACGCAGGCAGAAGCGGTCAAATGGGTCGAGCGGGGACTGGGTTGTCACCTCGTCGGCGACTCGACTTCGAGATGTGGAATCCCAGCGAAGTCACGACCATTGCGGGTCAGAAGCCGGGCGCCCATCGTTGCCGCAGTCACACCTATCGCCACATCCGCAGCGCGTTTGCGAGGTGACCCCAGTAGTCTGAAGACTTCTGCTGTCTCAGCTGCAAGTTCCTCAGAAAAGGGAATCACGCCACTCTCGGAGAACAGAGAACGGGCAACAGCAATCTGCTCCGAAGTTCTTGGCCCCCGGCAAAACTCGTACCAGGCGACGGCACTCATTTGAACCTCCGAAGCGGACTCTGCAAGCTCGACCAACCGTCGACGTTCCGGACCTGCTTCTGCGAGAGCGAAGATGAGAAAGTCGGTGTCGCAGTGGACCCTCATCAAAATCCTTCATCCTCTTTCTTCAGACGCCGAACTTCGGCTTCGGCATCATGACCTTCGAACAGATCGAAGAGTTGATCCAGAATCTTCTTTCGTTCCAGTCTTCGCTTCTCCGGTACTCCAAAAACGGTATTGTGATGTTGAATCACTGCTCGACGTATCGCTTCCGAAGCGGAACAGTCGTACCTAAGCGCCAAGTGGCGAGCTGCCTGTCTTGTCGCGTCGTCGAGAAGAAGAGTCGTTCTGTGTGCCATATCGTATGTATACCATAGGTATGGATCAGGTAGCACCATGAGCGTCCGCGGTTTCATCCTCCAGCCCACCTATCGCCTCGAGTCGGGCAAGCCGGTGGTGCATCTCTTCGGCCGCTTGGAGACCGGCGAGACCTTCCTGGTGCGCGACAACCGTCAGGTGCCGCATTTCTACATCGCGGCGCAGGACCGTGAGCGCGCCGCGCGCCTCGGGGCG
>JBCCGX010001460.1:0-2251 GCA_039029035.1 Acidobacteriota bacterium
TGACCCCCACGCCTCTCGGCACTACCGTGGTTCTGTTACCCGTCGCCGCTCTACCGACCGGTGTCATCGAGCTACGGCTGCTAGGTCTGGATTCCGGCTCGGCGCACGAGGTGGAGCGCTATGAGATCGAGGTTGTCGAACCGTGATCCGACCGCTAAGTGAAGCTCGGCCGCGACCCCGCGCCGGTGCTCCTCGGGCGCGCCGGCTCCCTATCGCGCTGCTCCTGGCAGCAAAGCTCTCGGCCGTCGCGCTGGCCGACGCCGGCCGAGCCTCCTCCTCTGCTGTCGGGCCGGGTGAGGCTGGGTGGATCACCCTCTTGCCAGGGCAAACCATCGAGCGCTCGATTCAACCCGCTGAGCGACACGCCTACCAGGTGTCTCTGCGACCCAACCAGCACGCACAAGTGCTCATCGAGGAAGACAACCCCGGTCTGCGCGTCAGCCGGATCGACACAGTCTCCGGCCCGGCCGTTCACTTCGAGAACCCCTGGGGTTGGACCGAAACGCACCGCCTGACCCTCGTCTCGGAACGCGGAGAGCCTGCCCGGATCACCCTCGGGCCCGCAACGTTCTTCGACAGGCCGGTTCGGTATCGCCTACAGCTCCGCGAACCGCGAGCCGCGACCGAGGAGGATCTTCGCCAGCGCCAGGCCGAGCGCGAGCTGGCCACGGCGGTCGCCAGCTTCAACTCGCCACAGGCCGCCGACGCGGCGGAGATTCTGCGTCAGTTGGAGTCGGTTCTCGAAGTCTTCGAGTCAACCGACGATCGGTCGTCTCAGGCTTTGACTCTGATTCTCATCGGCGACCTGCAGGCTCTTTTCGGTCGCCTGACGAGCTCTGTCGAGTCTTTGCGCCGCGCCGCGTCCCTTTACAGATCAGTCGGGCACCGGACCGGTGAGGCCGAGTCGCTCGGTTTCGCCGCTCTCCCGCTGCGCGACATGGGCCGACCGAACGAGTCGATCGAAGCCCTCGAACAGGCCGAGCGCCTGCTCCGCGACACGCCTGGCAACCTCGCCGCAAAGGCTTCCAACAAGAGCCTCGCGAGCACGATCTACTCAGTCGCCGGAGAATGGGATCTAGCCTGGCGGTACCGCAAGGAAGCCCTCGATCTGGCCACCGCCGCGGGAGGCCGACGCCAACAGGCGGCGAATCTCCGTGTCCTCGCCGCGCTGGCTTTCCAACTGGGGGAGCTCGAACGATCGGAGGTTCTCGCCCGCCGCACCCTGACGATCGAGCAGGATCTGGGCGACTTCTGGGGCCAAGCCAGCTCCTGGTACATTTTTGGCCAGCTGGCGCAGGAACGCGCCGACGCGCGAGGCGCGGCTGAGGCGTTCCGGCGCTCGATCGAGATGGCACGCCGGTGTGGTAACTGGCTGCTCGAGATGGCCAGCACCCTTTCGCTGGGCCGTCTACACATCGATTCGGGGAAACTTCGCGAGGCCCGTGCGCTCTTCGAGACCGCTCTCGCGACCGCGCGCGAGCGTAACGATCTCGATCTCGAGATGCGCGCTATCAACTACCTGGCCGAGCTCGACCTGACCGAGGGCAGAGCCCAGCGCAGTACCGAGGCCTTCGAGCGCGCGCGCCAGATGGCACATGCCGCTCCGAACGTGGCCTACGAGCAGGCCGCGATCGTCGGCTTGGCACGCGCCGCCAGGGCCCGGGGGGACCTCGATCAGGCGATCGATTGGATCAGCCGGAGCAACGAGAATCGGCACATTCTGCGGCGACGCATCGTTCGACCCGACCTGCGACGGTCGTACTTCGCCAAACATCGCCGGACCTTCGAGCTCCATGTCGAGCTGCTGATACAGCGCTCCCTGCCGGGTGACGCCGAGAAGGCTTTCGAGATCGCGGAACGCTCGCATGCCAGGGGGCTTCTCGATGCCCTGATCCCTCAGCCGAGGATCCCGCTCAGCCAACCCGAGGAGGACGCGCTCCGACGACAGGAGGCGCTGTTGCTGCACTCGATCGATCCCCTGGCCGCGCTCACTCCAACCCGGGAGCATAACGCAGAAACCCTTTCCGACACCTTGGAAGCTCTGCGCGAGGCGCAAGCGAAGCGGCGCCGCAGGGTCGATGCCGAACCGGCGATAGCAGACCCGCGCCTAGCCGAGGTGCAAGCGGGGCTCGAGCCGGGAACCCTGCTTCTGGCTTACTTCCTCGGCTCGGAGAGCGGCTACCTCTGGGCGCTGGACCGCAACCGCTTCAGCGTCCATCGTCTGCCGCCGGGAGCGGCGATCGAAGCGTCA
>JBCCGX010001461.1:0-2251 GCA_039029035.1 Acidobacteriota bacterium
CAACGACGTCACGCTGACGGCACCCCTCAGCGAGCCCTCGGCGGTGCCACCCGCGGATGGACCGCGCTTCGTCTCCGGCGCCATCCTTGCCGGGCGTTATCGCATCGTCGGCCTGTTGGGCCGCGGCGGAATGGGCGAGGTCTATCGTGCCGATGACCTGAAGCTCGGCCAATCGGTGGCGTTGAAGTTCCTACCTCAAGGGCTCGACAGCGATCACGAGCGGCTCAGGCGCTTACTCGACGAAGTGCGCGTCGCCCTCAGGGTCACCCACACCAACGTCTGCCGGGTTTACGACATCGGCGAGATCGACGGTAGCCACTACCTGTCGATGGAATACATCGACGGCGAAGATCTGTCGGCGCTGCTGCGACGGATCGGACGCCTGCCGGAAGACAAGGCGATCCAGATCGCCCGTCAGCTCTGCGCCGGCCTGGCCGCGGCCCACGAGCAGGGCATCCTGCATCGGGACCTCAAGCCGGCCAACGTGATGATCGATGGCCGCGGCGACGTTCGCATCACCGATTTCGGCCTCGCCGGCCTGGCGGATAGCTTCACCGGCCTGGAGATCCGCGCCGGAACCCCGGCGTTCATGGCGCCGGAGCAGCTCGCTGGCAAAGAGGTCACGGTCAAGAGCGACATCTACGCCCTCGGCCTGGTGCTGTATGAGCTCTTCACCGGCCAGCGAGCTTTCACCGGTCAGTCGATCGAAGAGCTGTCCGAGATGCAGGCCTCGGGCCCCTCTCGACCGAGCACCCACGTCGAGCTGCTCGACCCGACCGTCGAAAGCGTTATCCTGCGCTGCCTGGCGAACGATCCGGCCGAACGACCCGATTCGGTGCTCAAGGTGGCGGTGGCCCTACCTGGCGCCGATCCTCTGGCGGCCGCCCTCGCCGCGGGCGAGACCCCATCGCCCGAATTGGTCGCCGAATCCGGCGACGACTCCGGGCTGGAGCCGCGAGTGGCCGTACCGATCATGGTCCTGACCCTGCTCGGCCTGCTGGCCTCGGCCTGGCTCATCGGCCGTTACCAATTGCTCGGTCGGGTGCCGATGGAGCTGCCGCCCCAGGTGCTGGCCCACCGAGCGCAAGAGATCGCCGAGTCGCTCGGTTATGCCGATCCACCGGCCGATCGTGCCTGGGGTTTCCGAACCCAGCCTGCAGTGCTCGAGCACCTGGCGAACGATCCGTCTCCCGATCGCTGGGAGCGGCTGTCGAACGCTCGTCCCAGTGCCATTCGCTTCTGGTATCGCCAGAGCCCGTTTCCGCTGATCCCGCAGAATGCCTACGGTCGGGTCGGCTTCAACGATCCGCAAGTGCGCTACTCCGGCATGGTCAATCTCTTTCTCGATTCGACCGGTCGCCTGACGCACCTCAAGGCCGTACCGCCTCAATACGACGACGCGCCGCCCGACCAGCCGCAGCTCGAGCCCGATTGGCGGATCGCCTTCGAGGCCGCCGAGCTGGAATTCGAGCGCTTCACCCCCACCACACCGCACTGGCTACCGGAGAAGTATTGCGACCGACGGGCCGCCTGGCTCGGGGTCTACCCCAGTGGATCAGAGTCGGTGGCCCCGTCGATCGAAGTGCGAGTCGAAGCCTGCGCCTATCGTGGCCGGTTGATCCAATTCGCCGCCAGCCCGCAAATTGGCCGCCCCTTCCTGCAGGAAGCCCCGCAGCGCACCCGGACCCAGCAAGTCCGTCGGGTTGCCGAGGGGCTGGTTGCCGTCATCTTCCTCCTCGGCACCGTGATGCTGGCGCGACGCAATCTCGCTCTCGGGCGCGGCGACCGCCGCAGCGCCCTGCTGCTCGCCACCTGGGTGGCGGTCACCAGCATGGGGACCTGGCTGTTCCAGGCGAGCCACGTGCTCGATCTGAATATCGAGAAGATTCTGATCAACCGGCGCTTGGGCAACGCCTTGTTCGACGCGGCGGTTTTCTGGCTGTTCTACATCGCTCTCGAGCCTTTCGTCCGCAGTCGTTGGCCCAAGTCGCTGGTGTCGTGGAACCGCCTCCTGGCAGGTCGCTTGAACGATCCTCTGGTCGGCCGGCACCTGCTCTACGGTGCCGCCCTCGGTGTCGGCATCGGCCTGATGCATCAGCTGGGTGCGATCCTCCCGATGCTCGTCGGCAAGGCGCAGGCCATGCCCCGGGCGATCGATTTCGATACCTTACTGGGCACGCATTGGGTGCTGGGCGAGATGTTCGACGCGCTGCGCGTCATGGCCACCGACCCTCTCGCCTACCTGCTCTTC
>JBCCGX010001462.1:0-2250 GCA_039029035.1 Acidobacteriota bacterium
GGACGGTCTGACTGAGCTGCAGGGCACGGATGTAGGCCACGACAGCCCAGCGATCCTCCACTGGCAGCTGTTTGGCGTAGCTCGACATCAGGCCGAAACCGTTGGTCATGACATCGAAGAAGTAGCCCACTGGCATCTCCTGCAGACGCTGCTCATAAAGCGGCGGCGGCTGCTTGAGACCACGGCGAACGATCATGCCGAGGCCGCCGCCGGTCGAGTCATGGCACACGCTGCAATAAATCTCGAAACGGTCCTGGCCACGCTCGAGCAGCGCCCGGGTCACTTCGATCTCGGCCGGCAGGCTGGTGACGAGTTCTCCGCCAGAGTCCTTGCCCTGCCAGAGGTGCGTGTCCTCGCGCAGGAAGCCACGGGCGATCGTGCCAGCCGGCGGATGGCGCGACGCCATGCCGTTCTCGAAGAAGGCGCTCGCTTCCAACGGCTGGAGCTTCGGCTGATCGTGCATATCTTGCCGACAGCCGAGCGCCGTCAAGCAGAGCACGGCTACGATGGCCCGTAGGACCGGTCGTGTCGACCGATGGTCGCCTCTACCAATCGACATCGTGCACCTCTTCACTGCCCAAGGTCTCGAGAAAAGCCCGGGTTTCTTGCCGATCGAACTGGGGATCTGCGGCCTCGACCAACAGGAAGTAGCGATCCTGCGAGGCGCGCTCGAAGCTCTCGACGTTGAACAGCGGGTGGTAGGGCTCCGGTAGCTTGTTGAGGGCAAACATCCCGACCACGGCCGCGAAGGCCGAGAACAGGATCGTCATCTCGAACGTGGCGGGGATGAAAGCCGGCCAGCTGTTGAGCGGCCGACCGCCGATATTGAGCGGATAGCCGCTGCTCGAGATCCAGTACTGCAGTCCGAAGCCAACCATCGCGCCGGTCAGGCCACCCAGCAGAACCAGGAGTGGCACTTTCGACTTTTTGTGATTCTCGATCTCTTCGCAGACCGCTTCCACCGGGTAGGGTGTGAAGGCATCCATCACTCGAAAGCCCTTGCCCTTCGCTTCGAGGATGGCGTCGAGCAACGTCTGCGGGTCGACAAATTGCGCCAGCAGCCCGTAGGTCGGCGTCTTGTGCTGCTTAGCCATGGTGGTGCGCCTCCTCGACCTTCGACTCCGGCAGCAGGGTCTTCATCTCGAACATCGCGATCATCGGTACGAAGCGTACGAAGAGGAACATCAAGCAAAGGAAGAAGCCCATGGTGCCGAGGTAGAGGCCCCAATCCCAGCGCGTTCCGGAGTACATGTCCCACGACGACGGCAGGAAGTCGCGATGCAGGCTGATGACGACGATGACGAAACGCTCCAGCCACATGCCGACGGTGACGATGCAAGAAATGATGAACAGCCAGGTCGGCGAGGTGCGAACCTTCTTGAACCAGAGGAACTGGATCGCCAGGAAGTTGCACACGATCAGCATGGCCCACTGAAAGCGGTAGGGACCATAGGGCCGATTCTCGGTAATGGCAAAGATCTCGAAGGGGTTGCCGCTGTACCAGGCGAAGAAGAACTCACTGGCGTAGCCGTAGGAGACGATCATGCCGGTGACCAACATGAGGTTGGCCATGTTCTGCAGGTGGCGCAGGGTGATGAAGTCTTCCAGGTGGAAGGTCTTGCGCACCGGGATCGTCAGAATCAGCACCATGGCGAAGCCGGCGAAGATCGCGCCGGCAACGAAGTAGGGTGGGAAGATCGTCGCGTGCCAGCCCGGCAGTTGGGAGACGGAGAAGTCGAAACTGATGACCGAGTGCACCGACAGCACCAGAGGCGTCGACAGGCCGGCGAGCAGCAGGTAGGCCTTTTCGTAGTTGTGCCAGTGCTTGGCCGAGCCCCGCCAGCCGAGGCACAGGACACCGTAGACGACGCGTAGAAATTTGTTCTTGGTGCGGTCCCGCATGGTCGCCAGATCAGGTACCAGGCCGGTGAACCAGAAGAGCAACGACACCGTGCCGTAGGTGCTGATAGCGAAAACATCCCAGATCAACGGGCTGCGGAAGTTGGGCCACATCCCCATGGTGTTGGGGTAAGGCAGCAGCCAGTAGGCCGCAAGCCATGGTCGCCCGGTGTGCAGCAACGGGAACATCACCGCGCAGGCCACGGCGAAGAGAGTCATCGCCTCGGCGAAACGGTTGATCGACGTTCGCCACTGCTGGTTGAGCAGCAGGAGGATGGCGGAGATCAGGGTCCCGGCGTGGCCGATGCCGATCCACCAAACCAAGTTGATGATCGCGAAGCCCCAGGCGAC
>JBCCGX010001463.1:0-2246 GCA_039029035.1 Acidobacteriota bacterium
AGCGGCACCGGTCAGAGTGTGGGTCAAAGGATCCATGCCGGCGCCTGCCAGAAGACTCAGATGTCCTACTTGAGAGTGTTGTAGACGATCTTGCAGAAGCCCTCGGGCGGGATGAAGCCCTTGGCCCACTTTTCGTCGAAGGGGGCGGTGGGCTTGGCGGCAACGACCTCCTCCAAGGTCTTGCCGGCCTCAACTAGCGGCGCGATAGCGTCGCGCACGCCGCGCAGCATGTCGCGGTAGGCAGTGAGCTCGGCACGATTGGACAGTGGGCCGTGACCGGGAATGATCTGGGTCTTGTCGTCGGCCATCGCCAGTACCTTCTCGACGCCATGGATCACGCCGTCGATCGAGCCGCCGCTCGAGTAGTCGATGAAAGGGTACATGCCGTTGAAGTAGAGATCGCCCATGTGCACGACGTTGGCCTTGCGCAGGTGGATGATCGAGTCACCGTCGGTGTGGGCCGGCGGCACGTGGAAAGCGTGGACTTCGTCGCCATTCAGGTGAAAGGTCACCGTCTGGTCGAAGGTGACGACCGGCAGGGCATCCTTCGGCGCCGGCGGATTGTCCGATTGGAAATAGTCGACGACACCCCCGGCTGCCATCCGGCGGCGTACGTTGTCATGGGCGACGATCAAGGTGTTGGCCTTGCCGAAGTTCTCGTTGCCGCCGGTGTGGTCGGAATGCCAATGGGTGTTGAGCACGAAGCGGATCGGCTGGTCGCTGATTTCGGCCACCGCCGCTTTGATCTTGTCGGTCAGCGGCGCGAATTGGTCGTCGATCAGCACGACGCCATCGTCGCCGGAGGAGACACCGATGTTGCCGCCGGCGCCCTGCAGCATGTGGACGCCCGGCGCGACCTTGATGGTCTTGATCTGGACCTGGCTCCAATCGCGCTGGGCCTGGATCGGGGCACCTGACCAAAGGAGCAAGGCGAGTGCAGCGGCCAGAGCCGCCTTGCCGAAGGCGATTTGGGGTTGGGTTGGGTGAGGCGTATGAGGCTGCATGGGGCACTCCATGTCGATCGATGGTTCGCTGGAATCGAAGCTTGTCGGCATCGTAGCAGACGGTTGGATTCGTTGTGATCCAACGTCTGGGTGTCATCTTTGGCAGGCTCAGGTACGTTAGGACCTTGGTGGCTGGATTGCCACCGGGGCAGCCGACCCTGCCGGAGTGTCTCACTCGACCGGTCAAGCGAGTGATTGGCTCGACTGCTCAGCCCGTTAGGATGGGCAAGCGATTCACTCGCTTAACCAGCTCATCCGTTGAGCCGGTTGAGCGAACGATTGGCATAACCAGCTGATCCATGAAGGCGGTTGAGCCAGAGATTGGCTTAGCCTCTTGATCCGTCAGCCTGGTTAAGCGAGTGATTAGCTTGACCGCATGACCAGTCAACCTGGTTGAGCCAAGGATTAGCTTAACCAGATGAGCTGTCGAGCCGGTTGGGCGAATGGCTGGCGTAACCGGCTGATCGGCCAAGCGGGTCAAGCGAGCTGTACTTTTCGGACGAGGTTCTGACCGAGGTGGCTCTTCGATTCGATCGAACAGTCCGACTGAAGCTTCACTCCACCGCCCAAGGCAAGTGGATGTAGTGCGGATCCGCCAGCTTGGCGAGCCACGGCAGGTCGATCCAGGTAAGGAGTGCCAGGACGACGGCGAGGAGGACGAAGATGCCCATCAAGGCCGTCTCGTTGAAGAGCTTCTCGGGGGTCTGGGCGGTCGAGCCTTTCTTCAAGCCGACGCGCAGGTAGGAGGCGAAGAGGGCGGCGAAGAAGGGTAGGGAGAGCAGGTATTCGATGCGGTACTTGATCAGGAAGACGGCGAGGAAGAACGCGGCCATCTGGGCGTAGACGAAGGTGGAAATCAGCAGGGTGTTCTCGGTGTAGGCGCGGAAGGAGGCGCGGTAGAGCCCGAGGCGCTCGAGACCGGCGGTCTCGGCGACGGTCCGATACTCGGCGAAGCGCTTGATCGCCATCAGGAAAGCACCGCTCATCCAATAAGCGATCAACAGGCTCGAAGGCGGCAAGGTCGCCGGGGTGACCATCGCCCAGCCGAGGGTCAGGCGGATCGGGTTGTTGAGCGCTTCGGAGAGCACATCGAGATAGACTCGCTCCTTGGTGCGAAACGGCCGGACATTGTAGAGTACGGCGCTGGCGAGAAAAGTACAGGTCGCCAGAAAGAAGAGTCGCGAAAGCGCGGCGGCGAGAGAGAGGCCGAGGACGACCAGTGCCGCGTAGAGCAGCAGGACG
>JBCCGX010001464.1:0-2244 GCA_039029035.1 Acidobacteriota bacterium
CCGCTCGGTGGCGCCTGATGAACGCGTATCTCACGGCCTGCGGTCCGAGAAGATCGCCACGGCTTTTTTCAAGATGTCTCGCTCCTCGCGCACACGACTCAGCTCGCGCCGCAGCTTGGCCACCTCTGCGTCACGGGCTCGCTGGTGACCCACGCCCGGGAAAGACAGCTCGGGGTCCTGCGTGAACTGCTTGACCCAACGACGCACCATGTCCGGCCGCAGATCCAACTCCTTCGACACGTCGACCACCCGGTGGCCACTCTCGGTCACCATCCGGATGACGTCCAACTTGAACTCGCGGCTGAAACGCCGCCGCTTCTTACTCATCACGAACACCTCCTGGGCGTATTTTCACGCCTTTTTCAGGTGTCCACGATTTCGGGACCGGCTCAGTCAGCGGTGGCATCGATCACGAAGACGTCCTGGTCCGGTAGGTCGAAGCGCACCTGGTCGTCCCAGATGCGCCCCAGCTCGTCGACCCAATGGGAGCCATCGAACTGCACGATGAGGCCGGCCTCTGGTTGTGGGATGCCTTGGAAGTTGGTCGTCGGGCCGGGTAGACCCATGCCGTCCGGCGCCGCGTCGCCGCCGTTGGTCACCAGCTGATCGTGCAGGGTCGTCGTGCGGTTGCCGGAGTAGAACGCGGCGGCGTAGACCCGGCTACCGTCAGGGCTCACCGCCAGCGCTCGCGGCGTGTCGGTGAACAAGGTGATGAGGGTCTCGGGCTCACCACCCGCAGAGTCACCCGGCGCCTCGGCGTCGAACACCCAGACGTCGGCGCGGCCGATGCCGGGAGTGGAGAGCTGCGGGTCGAGAGGATGGTTCTGGCCACGGTGGGCAGTGGTGACGAAGGCGCGGCCGTCGTTCGCACCGGCGAAGACGATGTCGCGCGGCTCGTCGCCGACCCACAGGGTTCGCACGACGCGCGGAGCCTGCGGGTTGCGCGCGTCAACGACGCTGACGCTGTCGGACAGATGATTGACCACCCACACCTCGCCGTTGTCGCGCGCCGCCACCGCCACCGGCTCCAGCCCGACCTGCACCGAGCCCTTGTGAACCAGCGGACCTCGTGGGCCCGCGTTGGTCTTGATGCGGAAGATCTCCAGGCGGCTGTCCGGCGTGTTGACGGCATAGAGGTACTTACCGCCCGCCGACATCGCCAGCGGCCGGACCTGGCCGGATTCGAAGACGGTGAATCGATCGCCGAAGGGGGAGCTGCCGGCGGGAGTTGCCGCCGCAGTGTCCACCGTCGTCGAGGTCAGGCAAAGCGCCAGGCCCAAGGTGGCAGCGCTGAATAAACCGTGTTGCTTCATGGCTCGGTCTCCTGCTCGGAAGGTGTTCGGTGTGCACCGGTTCTTGTCGATGCACTACGTCGACGAGTGCCCAATCCCGCCAAGAGAGCCCGTCCCGCCGCCTCGCGAAATCGTTGATGAGACGGTTTTCTCTCCCTTTCCGCTTATAGGCCGATCCCGACGTTGGGAGAGATCAGCTGTCCAGTTCCGGCCGTGGTCGGGCTGGTGGAACGACAATCAGAGGAGACGACATCATGCGTTCGAAGACTCTTGTGAAGCTCTTGATGTGTGGCCTGTTCGCGGCTTCGACCCAGGCGCAGACGTTTCAGGGCATCGGCATCGTTACCGGTGCCGCGACTAGCGAAGTGCAGGGCATCTCCGGCGACGGGACCACCCTGGTCGTGCGCGACGGCGCCAACGCGTCGCTGTGGCGCAGCGGTGTGCGCACCGACCTCGGTCCGATGACCTATGCCGATGAGGCCACCTTCGATGGCGCGATCGCCGCCGGCGGTCTCAACTTCAACCAGGCCGCGCGGTGGGACGGAGCGTGGCAGCCGATGGGCTACCTGGCGACCCCAGGCAGCGTGCCGTTCGCTGCCAGCTTGGCCCTCGGCATCTCCGCCGATGGCGACGAGATGGTCGGCTTCAGCACCAACAGCTTCGGTGTGGCGGAGGCCTTCTACTGGACCACCGCCAGCGGCACGATGCAGGGCATGGGACACTTCGGCGCGACGCCTCTGTTCAGCGCTGCACGGGCAATCTCCGCCAATGGCCAGATCGCGGTGGGCGACAGCGAGTACGAGCCCGGGCGCTACGAGGCCTTCCGCTGGACGCCGTCCGGCACCCTGCAGGGACTGGGTTTTCTCAGTCCGGACAAGAGCAGCCGCGCCCACGGTATCTCGGCCGATGGCTCCATCATCGTCGGCTGGAGCGGCACCACCACCAGCCCGCG
>JBCCGX010001465.1:0-2243 GCA_039029035.1 Acidobacteriota bacterium
CGTCGAGGGCGGCGGCGAGGTCACTCTCGTAGCGCTCGAGTACACGATGGATCTCGTCGTCGAGGCTGCGCAGGGTCGATCGCATGAGCTCACGGGCACGCTGGCTAGCTCGTTGGTCTTCCTCTCGAGCGAGCTCGAAGCTCAGCCAACCGGCGAGGCCGAGAGGCAAAAGGACGATGACCAGGAAGGCGGCGATGAGATGGCGATTCAAAGCGTCGTTTGCACCGTGGTGGAGCGGCCCGCTAGGCGGCCGACAACGTGCCGGCGCGACTTACTCGATGTAACCGAGGGATTGCAGGGCCTCGAACTGGTTGGCCTCCATCGCCTTTCTCTGCCGTTGCCAGGCGTCTTCAGAGAGACTCTCCGCATCTTCGAAGTTGCGTTTGGCGTCACGCTCGAGCCAGGCGTTACTGTAAAGGTTGGCGCTGGCTTGCAGGTAGGCGGCGTTGTCCAACAAGGCGGCCCGGGCTTCTTCGATCTTACCTTCGTCACGTAGCCGCATGGCGTAGCGGTTACGCTCGACGCCAAGCTGGCGTGCCACGGAGCCCATGACCCGCAGGTTGCGCGCCGACTCGACCTCAGCCTGGGAGTCGCTGAACGAGACCCCCAAGCGGGACGTCAGGTGATCCTTCGTCCGACTCGCCAGGTTCGAATAGGAGACTCCGACCTGTGCCACCTCGAGCTCTTCGCCCTTGCGGCCGGCGGGGATCTCGACCTGGATGAGAAAATACTTCGTCTGGCGGCTGTAGAGCTGGTTCAGGCGGGCGAGGATCTTCTGGCCGTCGATCCGAGCAGTGCGGCCGAGAATCCGTACAGGCCGAATCGAGGCCGGAAGCTCGATTTCGAGCTCGACACCTTGAGCGACGACAGAAAGCACTTCGCCGAGCTCGAAGCGGTACACTCGCTCGAGGTCGCGCGCGGCTTCGGCGAAGAAGTGATTGCCGTCGCTGCGCTCCGCGAGACGCCGCATCAGGCCCTCGTTGTAATTGAGGCCGAGGCCGATGGTCGTGACCGAAATCCCGTCACGGGCCAGGGAAGCGCCCAGAGACGCGAGTTCACCAGGCGAGCTCGGACCGACGTTGGCGAGTCCGTCGGAGAGCAAGATGATCCGGTTGACGCGCCCGGTCGAGAAGAACTTGCGCACCTCGGCAGAGCCTTTGCTGACGCCAGCGAAGAGGGCCGTTGATTGACCGGCCTCGATGCGCCGAATGGCGTTGCTGATCACGTCCCGATCGACCGCTTTGGTGGCTGGCACCAGGACGTGGACATTGGTGTCATAGGTCACGACCGAAACGATGTCCTCCGCGCTCAGGCGCTCGACGGCCATGATGGCTGCCTGCTTGGACTGTGCCAGCTTGGCGCCTTGCATCGAACTCGAACGGTCGAGAACGATCGCCAGGTTGACCTGGGAGGCACGATCCTCTTCGAGCTCGAAACCCTGCAAGGCGACGCGCAGGTAGGCGGTCTGCGTCCGCCCGGCGAGCAGGACCGGGGTGTCGAGGGCCACATCGAGTGCGATTTGCTCGGCCGAGGTGGAGACGCCGAAGAGCAATGCCAGGGAGGCCAGCAGGCCTAAGACGAAGGTGGGCGGAAAAGCTCGCGAACGACGCATGGGGCGATACCTCCGAGTTGGCGGGTAGGTTGCGATCGACTCGGGTAATAGCCTAGGCACGTCGGCGGGCTGAGTGTTCAGACGGCGGTAAAAGGATTGTCTGAGAATTGTAAAAGGGGCAAATTCAGGCCTCACGGCGCGGCAACCAGTCGATAGATCTCGCCACTGCCGTAGGCGACAACATAGATCTCGCCGTCGGGGCTCTGGCCGAAGGAGCTGATGTAGAGCTCGGTCTGCAGGAGCAAGTCGGAGCGCCAGGCATCCCAGGTGGAGAGCGGCCGCCGTAGGGTCCAGAGGCGGCCGTAGTAGGCGTCGGCGAAAAGATACTGGCCGGCGAGCTGGGGCAGCTCACGTCCGCGGTAGACGTAGCCGCCGATGATCGAGATGCCGCCCTGGGGATCGAGCCAGGGATGGCCGTACTCATGGACGGGGCGCTGGAAACCGGTGGGGTCGTGGGTCTCCTCGGCCGGGAAGTCGTGCGAGCCTTCCATCGGCTTCCAGCCGTAATTGGCGCCGCGGACGACGAGGTCGATCTCCTCCCAGGTACTGCGGCCGACATCGCCCAGGAAGAGGCGCCCGTCGCAGGGGTCGAATTCGAAGCGCCAGGGATTGCGGAAGCCGAGGGCGAAGA
>JBCCGX010001466.1:0-2239 GCA_039029035.1 Acidobacteriota bacterium
CGCCGTCCTTGGCCGTGACCGCGAAGGTGGCCGCGGCGCTCTCGCCGGGGTAGCCACTGACTTCGAAAACCACATCGACTAATTCGTTACCTGCCGACATCGTCATTCTCCTTCCTCGGGTGAACGTACTACGTCCATGGGGTGCTCAGGGCTTCATCGATGAGCTGGCGGGGCGCAGTAGCGCCCCAAACCAAGGTCGAGCTTATCCGACAACCCGGGTCAAGTCGTGAGAAGAGATTGGGACGCGACGCTTCAGCCGTTGTCGGCCCTACACCAGCGATAGGCCGCCACGGCCTCGAGCTCACGGATGAAGAGCTCGTTGCCGGCAACCGCCAAGTGCCCCCAGGTCTCCTCCTTGCTCACCGAGCGCGAGTCGAGCAGCTCGAGCTGTTCCGGGTTGGCGCGGACCAGGTGGAGCTCGCCCTCTTCATCGAGCGCCAGGATCTTGTCGCCCTGGGTCGCCTGACTCCAATACTTGCCGAACGACTGACTGGTCCAGCACTCTTTGCCGGTCGCCAAGTCGAGGCAAGTCAGGCGCTGATTGCCGAGGTGCAGGTAGACGTGGTCGCCGACCAGGGTGGGCGACGACATGTAGCCGTGGGCCTTGTGCTGCCAAGCTTCCTTGACCGCGAAGCTTTCACCCTCAGCAGACACCCGATAGAGGTACGAGCCGTTGCGGTAAGAGCTGGTGAAGACAGCATCGCCCCACACCGTGGGCGTCAGGATGTTCATGCCGCGAAAATGCGGTACCGGCTGCGACCAGAGCACGGCACCGTCGTCCAAGTCGACCCCATGGAGCGCCAGCCGGGTTTGGGCCACCAGCTGCCGACGACCGGCCAGGGTGGCGATGACCGGCGACGAGAAGGCGCCGCTCATGCTGATATCGCCCTTGCCCTGCAGGCTACGCCAAACCACTTCACCGCTACCTTTGTTCAACTTGATCAACGAGTTGGCGGCCTGGACGTAGAGATGCTCGCCATCGATCAGGGGGGACGTGGCGAAACCGAAGTGCGGTACTTCAGTGTCGTATTTGGCCGGCAGATCGAGCCGCCAGTTTTCTGTGCCGTCGGAACCCTTCAGGCTCACCAGCACTTCGCGGATGCCACCGACGTAGAGGTTCTGGCCATCCCAGGCCGGCGTGGCGCGAATCCAGCTGCCGTTGCGGGAGGCAAAAAACGGTACCTTCCAGCTCCCCTCCCACTCAGCTCGCCACAGCTCCCGGCCGCTGGCGCGATCGAGAGCGCGGACGATCTCCCTCTTCTTGTCGTGGGTCTCGGCGACGAAGACACGGTCTTCGGTCACGATTGGACCTGGATAGCCCGGGCCGAGCTCGACCCGCCACTGTTGCTCCAGACAGCTCAGGTCGTCCGGCCACGGCGCACCACCGGCACTGCCATCACGCTGCGGACCACGCCACTGCGGCCACAGCTCACTGTTCATCTCCGCCGTGGCCGGTATCGCAACCAGGCAAGCCAGCAGGCCCGCAATCCACATCCCCTGGGTCAGATTCTTTCTCGACACGTCCGGTCCTCCGTCTCGCTTCGCGGGCAGCGCTGGTTGATCTCGGTTCGAAGAGATCTTCGCCACCGCCGGGGGATTCGGATGAAGCAGCCGAGCAGGACACGCCTTCGCCAAGCGTGTGGCTCGTGTAGGATCGAATCGACAACAGCTCCCCCGAACATGGACCCGTCCAGTGTGTTAGAGACCCCATCGCGCATCGCCGAGCTGCACCGCCTACTCGAAGCGGCTCTCGACTTGCCGACCGAAGAGCGTCCGGCCTTCCTCGCCGAGGCCACGTCCGATCCTGAGATCATCCGCGAGGTCGAGGTCCTGCTGCGCGCCGAGGCCGAGCTCGGAAGCTTCATGCAATCGCCTGCGGACGCGCCGGGCAGGCTGGACGGATCGTCCGCCCTGTCCGGCAAACGCGACGCGAAGTTCTTCGATCTCGTTGCTCAAGCAGTCGACGTGCACCCGGACGACCGCCGGCCGGTCCTGGAGCCGTGGTCGGACGACACGGCCCTCATCGACCAGGTGCTCGAGCTGTTCGAGGCACCGGCGGACGCGGCCCCTACCCTCAACTGGGGTCGGTTTCAGATCTGTCGGATTCTTGGCGCCGGCGGCATGGGACTGGTCTTCGACGCCTTCGACCCGGAGCTCGAGCGGCAGGTGGCCCTGAAAATGATCCGGGGTGCCACCGCACAGATCGAGGCCCGCTTCCAGCGCGAGGCGCGAGCTCAAG
>JBCCGX010001467.1:0-2236 GCA_039029035.1 Acidobacteriota bacterium
AACGTGCCGCTACAGCTGGCCAACTACCTCGGCATCCTGGTCGCCGCGTTGGGCGGCCTCGGCATGGGCTACATCGCGGTGCTCGAGATCTTCTACGACGAGTACATTCCCGGCGTCAGCCCGACTCTCTTCTCGGTGCTCTTCATGGGCGGCGTACAGCTGATCACCCTGGGCATCATCGGTGAATACGTCGGCCGAGTGTTCGATCAGAGCAAGGGACGCCCGCTCTACGTCGTTGCCGAGACCCGCAACCTGCCGCCGGACGAGGCGAAGGTGGATCCGCCCCGATGAGCGAACGCTTCGAAGCCGAAGAAGCCTTTCACAACGAGTGGGCCACCTCCGTCGACCTGGACTCGGTGATGGTCGACGCGAGCTTCGAGAGCTGCACCGCGCCCGAGGGCCGGCGGATCGTCGAGTGGCTGGGGGATCTGCGCGGCAAGCAGCTGCTCGATGTCGGCTGCGGACTGGGCGAGGCGGCGGTCTACTTCGCCAAACAGGGGGCCGAGGTGACGGCGACCGATCTTTCGGGCGAGATGCTGGCGCTGACCGAGCGCGTGGCCGAGCGCCACGGGGTGCGGGTCGCCACCGCCAAGGGGCCGGCCGAGACCCTGCCGTTCGACGACGCATCCTTCGACGTGGTCTACGCCGGCAACGTCCTGCACCATGGCGACACCGCAGCGATGATCGACGAGCTCCATCGCCTGCTGCGCCCCGGCGGCGTCGCCGTGACCTGGGATCCCTTGCACCACAACCCGCTGATCAACGTCTACCGCCGCATGGCGACCCAGGTGCGCACCGAGGACGAGCATCCCCTACGGATCCAGGATCTGGAGCTCTTCCGCCGCCGCTTCCGCCAGGTCGACCACGAGTGCTTCTGGTTCTTCACCCTGCTGACCTTTGTCCGCTTCTTCGTCATCGAACGGGTGCATCCCAACAAGGAGCGCTACTGGAAGAAGGTGATCGCCGAGGCCGATCGCCTCGAGCCCTTCTACTCGCGCTTGGAGCGCTGGGATCGGCACCTCCTGGGCCGTTTGCCTTGGCTCGGGCGCTACTGCTGGAACGTCGCGGTGCGCTGCGTCAAATAGGGTCTGCGTCCGAAAGGGTCGCGAAACGCAGCGATTCGATCACCAGGCGCGAATTGGTCTCCGGCTCGTCGGCCGGATCCGGCGACCAACAGAGGGACGCCACGGAGTAGCCCAGTTTCTGCACTTTGTCGGCGATCGGTCGCAGAGCGTAGGCCCCCGCAGGGCCTTCGGTCGCTGCCAACCGTTCCGTGAGATGGCCGCTGACCTCCACCTGCAGGCTGCCCGGCTGAGCCCGGCCGGCCCAATGGGCTTCGATTCGCAACAGGTTGCCCGGCGTCGACAGGACGAAGTCGAGGCAGCCTGCCTGGTCGCCCGGCAGCTCGTTGCGACCTTGCAGGCTCCAGGCCCGCAGGCCGTGATGGTGCGACTTCAAGGGCGGCAGCTCGGAGGCCTCAGCGATGGTCAGGTCGCGGGGTGGATCGCCCAGCCAGTAGGGCCCGCGCCGGGCGATCTCGCGGGCGGAGGCGCCGTCGCGATCGTAGGAGGCGAAGAGCAGGGGCTCGCCGGCGGCGTAGCTCGCCAGCAAGGCGTTGGGAGTAAAGGGCTGCAAGCGTCGTTTGCTGCGGACCACCGCAGTCGCCTGCTCGGTCGACGGCCAGCGGCTGCCCGGCAGAAAGACAAGCCGTGCGGCGGTCGTCGGGGAACCGAGCTCTTCTGCGACCAGCTCGACTAAATCCGCTCCGTACCACGGCACCTGGCGTTCGTAGGCCAGGGCCGCACGCAACAAGAGAACGACCAGCAAGCCCGCCATCGCCCAACGTGGCACGGCTTTCCAGCTCGGCCAGCGCCGGCCCAGCCAGCCATCCCAACCCGCCAGAACCGCAACGAACAGCAGCGGTGTCGCCTGCGATACCGCCTTGACCAACGAATGGGTCGCCAGCGGCCGACCCTGCAGCAAGCCGGCCACGGCGGCAGCGGCGATCACCGAGGTGGTCACGACCACCACAGCGAGGAAGCGCCGCGCGCGCGGCGTGCGGCAAGCCAACACCAGGCCCAGCGCCAAGACAGGGAGAAGCAGACACTCGATCACGAGGCGATCTTCGAGAGGCACGTTCGGCAGCCGGTAGCCACTGACCGGCTGCAGGCCGAAGACCTCGCCGAAGCCGATCGGACCCTGCCAATCCCAGCCCATCCGGCCACGGGTCGCGGCA
>JBCCGX010001468.1:0-2236 GCA_039029035.1 Acidobacteriota bacterium
ACGGCCAGCTCGATTTGGTCGCCACGGGTGAGGACCGGGGCGCGGTGTGGCTCGGGGCGGGGGATGGCGGCTTCACCGCAGCGGACGAAGCCCTTGGCCTGGCGACGGCTGGCGCCTCAGCCATGGTGGCGATCGACTTCGACATCGAGGGCGATCTGGACCTCGCCTTGGCTGGCGGCACCTCGGGACCCGGCGATCTCTACCGCAACAACCTGGAAGGTCCCTTGCAGCGGGTCGGCAGCCGCTCCCTACCCCGCCTGCCGGGCGACGACGCCAGCGCCATTGCCGCTAGCGACCTCGACCGCGACGGCGATCTTGACCTGTTGATCGCCCATGCCCGCGGCCTTACCTGGGTCGACAACCTCCGCCAAGGGCGCTTCGTCGATCGCAGCGCCCGCGCCGGCCTCACCCCGACCGCGGCCCTGCGCACGGCGGTGAGCGCCGATCTCGACAACGACGGCTTGCCTGATCTCATCGGTGGCGGCCAGGGCCTCTCCGCCTGGCACAACCTCGGGGGGCGATTCGAACCCTGGTCACCGACCGGCCTGACAGCCGACGACACCCTCGCCTCTCTGCACGCCTTCGATGCCGACAACGACGGCCGGCTCGATCTCGCCGCCGCCGGCGCAGCCGGCGTCCGCGTCCTGACTCAGGAAGCGGCATCGGAGGGTCCCAACTTCACCCCCGCCACGGTCAGTGCCGGCCCGGCAAGCGCCACCGCCTTGGCCTCCGCCGATCTCGACCTCGACGGTGATCTCGATCTCGTCGTGGCCGGCGCCGAGGGCCTGCATTGGCTGGAGAATCGCGGCGGCAACGGGAACCGCTGGATCGCCTTGCGCCTGCGCGGCCTGGCCAAGGGCAACAGCAAGAACAACGCCTTCGGTATCGGCACTCTGGTCGAAGTCCACGCCGGCCGCGCCTACCAGTTCCGCGAGGCGACCGGTGACGTCGTCCACCTCGGCATCGGCCAGCAGAATGCGGCCGATGTCGTGCGAGTGGTCTGGACCAACGGTGTGCCGCAGAACCGCATCGAGGTCGAGGGCAACCAGAGCTTGGTGGAAGAACAGCTGCTCAAAGGCAGCTGCCCCTTCCTCTACGCTTGGGACGGCGAAGGTTTCGCTTTCGTCTCTGACCTCTTGTGGGGGGCGCCGATCGGTCTGCCGGTGGCGCCGGGGGCGTGGGCCGCCAGCGATCATGAGGAGCTAGTGCGCTTCGACGCTGTGCCGACCGCAGAAGGCCACTACGACCTGCGCATCACCGAAGAGCTGTGGGAGGCAGCGTTCTTCGACTACGCCCGCCTGTGGGTGGTGGACTTCCCCCAGGACGTGGAGGTGGCGAGCAGCCTGCGCATCGTGCCGGGCAAGGCGGTGCCTCTCGAGGCCATGGCGGACACAATCCTCGCCAGCCGCGGCCTGCGACCGGTGGCTCGGGCCTGGGACGGGCAAGACCGTGACGTCACCCGCGCGGTGCGCCAGCGTGACGAGATTTATGCCGACGGCTACCGCAAGAGCGCCTACCAGGGCGTCGCCGAGGCCTGGACCTTCACCTTCGACCTGGGCGAAGCACCAGCGGCCCCGGTGCGGCTGCACCTGGACGGCTGGATCTTCCCCGCCGACGCCAGTCTCAACCTGGCGGTAGCCCAACGCAGCGATCTCCCTAACCTGCCACCACGGCTAGAGGTCGAGACGGAGACCGGCTGGCAGACGCTGATACCCAACATGGGACACCCCGCCGGCAAGACGAAGACCATGGTGGTCGATACCCCGCCGCTACCCGCGGGCGCCAGCAAGCTACGCCTGGTGACCTCCTTGTGGCTGCATTGGGATCGCATCGCCTGGACCACCACCCCGGTCGACGACGCACCGATCGTCCGCGCTCGCCTGGCACCCCAGCGCGCCGACCTGCGGTATCGCGGCTTTTCCGAGCTGGTGCGGCAAGCGCCCAACGCGCCGCACACCTTCGACTACGCGACGGTGCGCCAGGAGACGCCGTGGCTGCCTTTCCCAGGGCACTACACGCGCTACGGCGACGTCCGCCGGCTGCTCGAGACGCCGGACGATTTCTCCGTCATCCTGGCGCCCGGCGACGAGATCGCGCTGTCCTTCGACGCCACCGAGCTACCCCCACCAGCGCCCGGCTTCCGGCGCACCCTCTTTCTCGAGAGCCACGGCTGGGACAAAGATGCCGACCGCAACACCTTCGAAGGGCAGCAGCTCGAGCCCTTACCCTTCCGAGC
>JBCCGX010001469.1:0-2228 GCA_039029035.1 Acidobacteriota bacterium
CGGGCGACGTTGCGCAACTGGCGGACATTGCCCGGCCAGTCGAAGGCGGCGAGGCGGGCACAGAGGGCAGCAGACATCCAGGGCTTCTGGCCGCTCTGTGGCAGATCGAGCCGCGCGGCTTGGCCGATGGCGTCGAGCTCTCGGCGCAGAAAGTGGAAGAACAGACGGCCGAAGTCGTCGCGGCGCTGCCGTAGGGGCGGCACGGTGATCTCGTAGCCGTTCAGTCGGTGGAGGAGGGGGGCACGAAAACGGCGCGCGGCCACGGCCTCCTCGAGATCGAGGTCGGTGGCGGTGATCAGCCGCACATCGACCTTCTCGGTGCGGTCGGCGCCAACCGGTTGGATCTCGCTGCTCTCGAGACAGCGCAGGAGGAGCACTTGCAGCTCCTCCGGAGTCTCGCCGATCTCGTCGAGGAAGAGGGTGCCGCCAGCGGCACGACGGAAGTAGCCCTGGCGGTGTCGGTCAGCGCCGGTGAAGGCCCCTTTGACCGCGCCGAAGAGCTCCGCCGCCGCTAAAGTGGGCGGAATCGCGGCCATGCTGACGGTGACATAGGGCCGGTCGACGCGCGGGCTAGCTCGATGGATGGCCTGCGCCACGAGCTCCTTGCCGGTGCCAGTCTCGCCACGGACCAGGACCGGAACGTCGAGGTCGGCGACCTGCCGGATGTCTTGGCGGACCTGGGTCAGAGCGTCACTGGCGCCGATCAGCCCGTAGTCAGGCAGGTCACGTTGGGCCAGCGGATCGACGAAGTGGAGTAGCAGCACGACTCGGTTAGCCAATCGTAGGATGACGCCGTGCTCGATTTCGTCATGCGTCAGCTCGATCGCGTCGCGCAGGAGCTCTTCGCCGAGGTAGACCGAGGTCGGTGTCGAGCCCGGGTCTAAGAGGACGGCACCGGTGGCGCGCCCCGGCTGCAAGCGGAGCGGTCGACGGCTCAGGCGTCGATCGGCGAGGGGGCGCTTGCGTGTCTTGCCGGGAGCGGAGAATTCCGGCGTCAGACGAGAGAGCTCCACCGTGCCGCGGGACGTCAGGTCGGGCAGGGTGATCCTCTCGCCGGTCCGCGTGGCGTCAGGGTGGAAGAGAAGAGTCAGGGCTGGCAAGCCGAACCTTGCCGCTGGCGCCCTGCTGGCGGACTCGACCTCGGTCTCGAGCTGGGTGCTCTCCGTCTCCGCAGTCTTGTCGGGCTTCACGGACGAGCTCCGCGATCGGCTTCTTTCGCCGCCGACCGCTCCAGCGTGACGTGACACGACGTGACGTGACGTCGCCAGCGAAGCTGCGGGTTGGAGATTTCGCATCCCGCGTCGGAAATTCTGCCGGTATGGCATTTGCTATACATATGGCGTTATGACGAGGAAATGCGCGCGGACGGCAGACGAGCGTCAGCGAGCTGCAAAGAAACACTTGCCAAGGAGACCGTTATGGCACAACAGAACGATCCTGTGACCGCCGGTAGGACATTCACTGTCGAATTGGGCTTCGATATCAATGGAATTCGCAATCCTCTACAAAATCGTTTTTACCTGCCAAATGACGTTTCCGCGGACGGCGCTCTCGCAACTCATTGCGGCTTCCGCGTCGGCGATAAGGTGGGTTTTCGGATTTTTGATATCAGCTCCGTTCAGGTTGGGGATGTAGGAGTCACTCCAGTCAGTTTTCAGGCGATCTTCAACGAGGCCAGGGGCCAAGAGCATACGTCGCCCTTCCCTCGTGCCTTCTTATTGCACGACTTCAGGTCCCTCGGGAGTGAGCAGAGTGTCGTCTTCGAGGATCGTTGCTCCACGGAGGGTTGCCCGACCTGGGATGCCGCACGAGACGGTGAAACCCAGTTCCTAATCGAACGCGAGGGTTTTTTCTTCACCAGCTATACCCTTGGGGTCCAGATCGGGGGTAACCTTACTTACTTTCAGTCGGATCCGGAGTGGATCGTCGGCACAGAGGGAATCTGAGTGCCGCTCCCCGCGCGCGCCAGAGGCTGGTCGCCTCATGCATCCTCCGCGCGTCCCATCGCGATCAGGATGCGGTGGTAGCCGACGTCGGTCCGCAGCTCGACGAGCTCCGGATCTTGGCGCGCCTCTTCGATCGAGAATCCCTTCTGTAGTGCTTTTTCCAGAGCTTCCAGGGCAGCGCCACGATCCCCGAGGAGCTCGCGAGCCACCGCTGAGCGGTAGGTCGCCAGGGCATCACCGCCACCCATCTGCTCGAGGGCTTCCAATTCTTTGGCAGCCCTC
>JBCCGX010001470.1:0-2225 GCA_039029035.1 Acidobacteriota bacterium
GGCGACGACGAGCCCCACTCCCACCCGCGCTCCGACACCCTGGGCACTATCGGCCTGCTCTCTCGCGGCCCGCGGCCGTTGATCTTTTCCACCGAGCTGGCGCGCAGCGCCCCGGAAGCGATCAAGCACCCCTACATACTGCGGCGTGAGTTCGAGGCCAAGGTCAAGGCGCTGAGCGAGGCGCCGGACGGCACCGAGAAAGAAAAGAGAGCCAAGGCGACGCTGCAAGAGGATCTCGAAGAGATGGGCAACCACCTGAACCGCAGCGTCGCGGTCTACGGTGCCATCAGCGTCGTCACCGATGGTCGCAAGGTGGTCATCGCCCAGAAGACCGAGCGCCCGCGCAGCAGTTCGCGCAAGTGGGACATCTACCGCCTGGAGGCCCAGGGCAAGGGACCGTTGCGGTACCAGTCGAAGCACTGAGCTCACTCGGAGCTCTTGTGGATCCGCTGGGTACACATGAGCCGGGGTGTCGCGTTGCAGTTCGGTGACGCCGCGTGGAGTAGCCACGGGTGGGAGAAGTACACGTCGCCGGCCTGGCCGGTCATCTCCTGGACCGCAACTGAGACGCCGTCGAGCTCGGTGCGCTGAGCCGCGATCCAAGGCTCCGCGCGAGGTAGGGAGACCGCCTTGGTCACATTGCGCAGCCACGGATCGCTCTGCAGCAGGGCCTGGCGGGCGCGCTTCATCTTGCGCAGCGTCTCAGGCGGCTGTCGCTGAACGAACCGGCGAATCACGCCGTGCGAGCCTTCGATCACCAGGGTGCCGCCACCGCCGGGCTCGAGGTCGGCCAGCAGGCAGAAGACCTGGATTCCCGCAAGCTCGTCCGGCGGCGTGTCGTAGGGGTAATCGGTATGCCAAGCAATGGTCTCGACCTCGAGGGCACCTTGGAAGAGGCTGTTCCACGACCATCCGTCGGCCGGAAACGTCGCCAGGATTTGACCCCAACTGGAGGGGCGGCGCCAGTTACCGCTGCCCAGCAGGCTGTCGATCACGCCGTCGATCTCAGGAGAGCCGAAGGGCTGGAACTCGGGCTCGCGGTTCAGATAGCCGATGCCGCGGATGCCTCCTTCGATCCAGGTCGTCTGATCGTCGCGGCGGATGCCGTGCTCTGCTTCGAGACCTTGCCACAGGCGAGAGACCATCTTCGTCCGGAGATCCCCGGGCAGCAAGCCGGAGACGCGAGTGAAGCCGCGCTCGAAGAGCTCATCTTGGTGTTGTTGGGTCAACATGCTGGCATCGTCTCCGCGAGCCGGTTAGCGATGCCCCTGGACCGGCGATCAAGCTTGGAAGACAACCGCCGCTTCTATGGACTCAGGGTGGGAAGCCGGTTGGCAGCTGATATTCGTCAAGCCTAGACTCTCGAGGTAGGTCGCGAAGGCATCCACGCTCCGTTCATCCCACACCAGCTTCCAGCCAGGCCAAGCCGGTGCAATATGCTCGAGAAACGCCAAGGGCCCGCGTTCGTACGCCGAATTGAAGGCTTGAAACGCCGTCATGGCATTGTCGTTGGCTTCGCCCAGTTCATCGAGATCAAACTCATCAAAAGGGCTGCCAAAACCCATCGCGAGCTTGTTGTCGAAGTCGATCAGATAGCCGCCTTCGGCGAAGGCCCAGTCCATGAGCTCGTCTGTCTCTTTCGTCGCCTTCAGGCAGGCAACGGCTTTTGTCGGGCCCTCTGCAAAGGTATAAATGCAGCCAAGCCCCGCCCATTGATCGTAGAAGGCGGTCGCTTGCTGGTCACGAATGACGACGAAGTTGGCTCGATGTCCCATCTGCTGAAAGATCCCCGCTCGTCGATAGTCAGAATCTTCAAAGTACCATAGGACGTATGCCGCATCTGTTGCCGAGGACAACATCCGGCCGTCTCGTGATGGTCGCCAGGGCAGCAGGCCTGAGCGGGATGGTGCACATGGCGTCGCGGCCGAATCCCTACCTGCTCCATGTGCGAGAGATACCCCCGCCGCATCCCTTTCCGTGGCTCGAGGTGGCGATTCTCGGTGGATTCATGACCGCCGAAGCGTTTCTGTTCTGGGCTGCCGTCGAGCCCTCGGTACGGCTCGGAATAGGCCCGGTTGCAGCAACGGTTCTCTTCGGGCTCATGTCTTTCGCTGCCATCCTCGGGAGCATGCACTCGAGCAACGCCTACGGGTGGCATTTGATGTGGCTGCTCGCGTTGACTCTGGTGACGTTCTTGGTGGCCCTCGGGTCGGGGGTTCGAAAAC
>JBCCGX010001471.1:0-2218 GCA_039029035.1 Acidobacteriota bacterium
GACCCAGCCGGCCCTCTTCGTCGTCGAGGTCGCCTTGGCGCGTCTGTGGATGAGTTGGGGCGTGCAGCCCCAGGCGATGCTCGGCCACTCGATCGGCGAATGGGTCGCCGCGCATCTGGCCGGCGTCGTCACGCTCGACGATGCCCTCGACCTGGTTGCCGCACGCGGTCGGCTCATGGCCCAACAGCCGGGCGGCGTCATGTTGGCCTTATCCCTGCCTCGTGCCGAGGCCGAGGACCTACTGGCTGGCCACGGCGAGCTGGCGTTGGCGGCGCTCAACGAGCCCCAGCGAGTCGTCGTGGCCGGGCCGGCCACGGCGGTCGAGGCGCTCGAAGCAGAGCTCGCTGCACGTCGGGTGAGCTGCCGACGCTTGCACACGTCCCACGCCTTCCACTCGCCGCTGATGGATGGGGCGGTCGAGCCCTTCGTCGAGGCAGTACAGCGGGTGCGCTTGCAGCCACCCGAGATTCCTTTTCTGTCCAATGTCACCGGCACCTGGATCACCGCCGAGGAGGCTACGGATCCGTCCTACTGGGGCCGCCAGCTGCGCCAGCCCGTGCGCTTCGCCGACGGGGTCGGGGCTCTGTTCGAAGAGCCACGGCGAGTGTGCCTCGAAGTCGGCCCGGGGCGCACCCTGAGCACCCTGGTCGGGC
Organism: Acidobacteriota bacterium; assembly: GCA_039029035.1. Classification (GTDB taxonomy): domain Bacteria; phylum Acidobacteriota; class Thermoanaerobaculia; order Multivoradales; family J023; genus JAAELT01. Next base: position 654 of record JBCCGX010001471.1, read on the forward strand.
GCCACGACGCCTACGACGGCCAGGTCGCAGTGCCCTCGCTACCTGGACCGCGCGACGAAACCGGGGATCTCCCGACACTGCTGGGTGGTCTCGGTCGGCTTTGGCTGGCCGGCTTGGAGCTCGATCCGGCACTGTTCTTCGCCGGTGAAGAGCGCCAGCGCATCGCCTTGCCGAGCTATCCCTTCGCCGGCCAGCGCTACTGGATCGAGCCCGGTGAGGCTCCGCAGCGCTCCGCAGAGCAGGACAGCCCAGCCAAAGCCGAGGATCTCGCCGACTGGTTCTATCTGCCGTCGTGGAAGAAGACCCTGCCGCCGCAGGCGGCGGGTGAGTCGGCAGTCCAGATGGTGGGTGAGGTGGTCGACGCGGCGCCGCCGTGGTTGGTTTTCGGCGACGATAGAGGCTTCGCCACGGCTTTGGAGAGCGGCCTCCGTTCGAGCGAGAGGCGGGCGATTACGGTCACACCCGGGACCGGTTTCCAGCGCGTCGGCGACGCGGCGTACGTAATCGATCCGACCCGGCGGGAAGACTACGAAGCCTTGTTCGAGGCCCTCGGTGAGAGTGGAGAGGTGCCGCGCCGGATCGTTCACGCCTGGAGCCTGTGTCCGGGCAGGCCCGAGCCGGCGCCGCCAGCGGTGGATGCGGCTCAGTTCGAAGCGGCCCAGAAGCTCGGTTTCTACAGCCTGCTTTGGCTCGGCCGGGCCCTGGCGACGCGGAGTCTCGGCGGCGTCGATCTAAGTGTCGTATCGAACCGCCTGGTGGCGCTCACCACGGGTGAGGGGGTGCAGCCAGAGAAAGCAACTCTCCTCGGACTGCTCAGGGTTTTACCCCAGGAGCTGCCGGGTCTGACTGTCCGCTGTCTCGACCTGGAGGCCGGCCGGCGTCCGGCGGAGCAACTGGCCGATCTCGTGCTGCGGGAGGTCGACGGACGAAGCGCCGATGCTGTGGTCGTCTACCGTGGTGGCGAGCGCTGGATCGAGAGTTTCGAGCCGGTCCGGGTCGAGCCGCCTAGGGCCGAACAAGGGACGCTCCGGCGCGGTGGACACTACCTGGTGACCGGAGGTCTGGTCGGTGATGGCCTGGCTCTGTCGCGTCTCCTGGCACGGGTCGCCGGGGCCCGCCTGAGCTTGTTGGAATCAGCGCCCGCGCCTGGATTCACCGAAGACACCGGGGCGGCCATGCAACGCGAGCGCATCGCAGAGATCGAAAGCCTCGGCGGCCAAGCGCAGGTGCTCACTGCTGATCTCAGTGACGCGGTGCAGGTGGGCACCGCCGTGGCCGAGGCCGAGCGCCGCTTCGGAGCCCTGCACGGCGTCATCCACGCCGCGGCTGCGGCAGGGGAGGAGAGCTTTCAGATGCTGCACGATACCGATCTTGCGGCCTGTGCTCGGCACTTCGCTCCCAAGATCCATGGTCTCTATGCTCTGGCGGAAGCCCTGGCGGGTCGGCGACTGGAGACGCGGATCTTGTTAGCGTCCCTCGCCTCCACCCTGGGCGGGCTGGGCTCGGCGGCCTATGCCGCGGCCAACGCGGTGCTCGACGCGCACGCGGTGGCCGGCAGCGGCGCC
>JBCCGX010001472.1:0-2214 GCA_039029035.1 Acidobacteriota bacterium
GACCCAGGACAGCTATCTATGGATCAGCACCTTCGATGGCTTGGTGCGCTTCGACGGGCAGCGCTTCACGGTCTTCGACATCGCCCGCGTCCCCGAGCTGGGCAGCAATCGGATCAGCGAGCTCTCCGAGACTCGCGATGGAAGTCTGTGGATCACGTCCGAGAGTGGCCGTCTCATTCGGCGAAGCCCCGCGGGGCACTTCCGGCTCACCCGTGAAGGCGGAGCCACCACCGATCAGCTGTACGAAGATTCGCAGGGCAAGCTTTGGCTGGTGAGCGGCGGCCAGCTCTGGCACTGGCAGGCGCAACGCTGGGGCCTGTTCCCAGTCGATGGCCTGACCGGACGGGTGAACGGGATCCACATGGATCGCGCCGGCCGACTGTGGATCGGTACCTCGCAAGGCCTGGCGGTGCGCGAGGCGGAGGCGGCGCCCCTGCGCTGGATCCGCTCTCCGACCAACCCGATTCTCTCGGGCGAGGTCCGCTTCGAAGCGCTCCGATTCGTCGAATCCGCCGACGGTAGGCTGTGGGTCGGGGGCTATCGTGGCTTTGCCGCCCAACCCCTGTACTGGACCTGCGCCTTAAAACCGCAGAGCCTCCTGTCCCAAGGGGTGGCCGAGGCCTCAGCGAGTCGGCTCTCGATTCCGCCGGACGGTTTCGATTGCCTCGAGGACGAGCTCTATCCCGAGACCGCTCTCGGCGACGTTCTGTGGCTGCGCTCTCTACCACCGACCCTGCATCGCCTGCGCCGAGGGACCTATGATCGTCTGCTCGATGGCCCCGCCCGGGCACCCTGGTGGCTGACCCGCGGCCCGACCATCCGCCGCGGGCTCGACAACACGACGTGGATCCTGCAGCCCCACGCCCTCTTGCGCGACGACGGCTCCTCGCTCATCGAAGTCTTCACCGTCCCGGAGTCGGGACCCGAGGCCCAGATCTTGACGTCGTTCGAGATCGACCATGAGGGGACGATCTGGTTGACCACCGATACCGCTGGACTGATCGCCCTGCGACCGCCGCGACTCACCGCCCTCACGGTGGAAGACGGTTTGGGTCACCCGATCACCTATGCGGTCTTCGAAGATCGCACTGGTGCGATCTGGACCGGCGGCCGGGGCGATTGGCTCAGCCGGATCGACTCCGACGGAAGCATCGAGACCTGGCACGAGCTGCTGATCAACGACGTCGCTCTGACCTTCTTCGAAGACACGGACGGCGCCCTCCTGGTCGGTGCCGTCAACGGCATCCTGCGCTTCGCCGAGGGCGAGCTAATGCCGATCGACGACACGCACTCGGATGCGCGTGCGATCCTGCGGACCCACGACGGCCGCCTCCTCGTCGCCACCCGGCCGGCCCTCTTCGAGCATCCGCCGGGCCCGATCGACGCACGAACCTATGCCCAGCACGTCCGGCCGGTCGCCGATCTGCCGCCCCAGGGCGTCCAGGTGATCCATCAAACCGCGGACGGTGCCCTCTGGTTGGGCACGAGTGGCGGAGGCCTTGCGCGTGGAAGCTCACAGCCAGGCCTGGCGCCGCTGCACCTGTGGACCCAGGCCGACGGCCTGCCGAGTGACCAGATCCGCGCTATCCACGAAGATGCGACGGGGATCCTGTGGCTCGGTACCGTCGGCGGAGGCCTGGTTCGCCTCGACCCGGCGAGGATCGACCCGTTCCCCGAAGACGCCTTCACCACGATCGGAGTCCGCGACGGATTGTTCGACAACAGCCTGCACCACATCCTCGAAGACGATGCGGGCTGGCTGTGGATCTCGAGCAACCGGGGGATCTTCCGCGTCCGGCGACAGCAGCTGGAGGCGTTCGCAAACGGCGCGACGGACCGCATCGATTCGGTCGCCTATACCGAGCGCGACGGCATGCGGCACAGGGAGGCCAACGGGGGTAGCCAGAGTGCGGGGCTGCGCAGCCGCGACGGCAGACTGTGGTTTCCTACGATGGGTGGCCTCGCGATTCTCGATCCCGAGGAGCTCACCCACGACCTACCGCCCGCACCGGTCCACGTCGAGCGTCTGATCGCTGGCGACAGAGAGCATAGGACCGCTTCGGGCCAGATTCTCCTCTCCGCCGAGGAGCGCAGCTTTCGCATCGAGTACACAGCGCTTTCCTTCCGCGCTCCCGACAGATTGCGCTTTCGCCACATCCTGGAAGGCTACGACGAAGACTGGCAGGACGACGACGATCGACGAGTCGCCAGCTA
>JBCCGX010001473.1:0-2209 GCA_039029035.1 Acidobacteriota bacterium
GGCGCGACGATCAACGAAGGCTCGGGCTCCGGCCTGCGCAACGCTCAGAGCAGCGAGAACTTCAGTCGCGACGCCTCCCTCCTGGTGATGGCGGAAGACACCGGAGGTCAAGCGATGACCCGTAGCGCCAACATCGGCGAGCTGCTCGAGCGTTCTGCCCGCGACTTCACCCGCTACTACTCCCTCGGCTACCACCACCCGGGCAAAGAGCAAAATCGGCAGGCCACGTCCGGCAAGGTCAAGTCCAACAAGGTCAGGTCCAGCAAGATCGGGCTGAGCAAAATCGTAGTCCGTGTCGCCCGCGACGACGTGGTCGTGCGCCACGGCAAGACCTACCAGCCGCGCAGTTGGCGCGACCGGCTCGGCGCCATGACCCTGGCCAGCGCTCTCTTCGAGGTGGAAGACAATGCCCTGGGCGCCGCCCTCGATCCCGGCGAACCGGTCCTCGAGGGCGACCGCTACCGCGTGCCGATCATGATCCGAATCCCCTTCGAGCAGATCCGCATGGTCTACCGCGACGAGCACTACCGCGGCCAACTGACCGCCCTCGTCGTCGTCCGCGACGATACCGACGGTGCCTTCTCCCAGCCCCAGCGCATCGACTTCCCGATCAAGATCCCCGGCCAGCGCATCATGGAGGCGGCCCAGCGCGAAGCCGGCTACCTGCTGCAGCTCGACATGGAACGAGGCGCCAAGCGCGTCGCCATCGGCATTCGCGACCATCTGGCCCGCACCGAGGCGACGTTGCATCTCGATCTGGTGGTGGGTGACGACGCTTAGGGGTTACGGGTGCGGAGCTCGTCGTTTGACGGCGCGCTCCGCTAACATCGCGGCTTCTACAGGGGCTGGCCGGTCCTCGGCCGGTTGGGACACCAAGGGAGCCTACGCATGCCAGAAGGAACCAACGTTGCTCGCCACTACACCCACGGCAGCCTTCTCGACGCCATTCGCCAGGGCGTGCAGCAATTGGGCAAAAGCCCTGAGACGGTCACGATCGAAGATCTCGGGCCGGTCGACGAGTTCCACATCGGGGGACGCCCGGCCACCGAGAGCTTCCTCGACCAGCTCGAGATAGAGCCAGAGCACAACGTGCTCGACGTGGGGTGCGGCCTCGGCGGCGGGAGCCGTTTCGCCGCGCAGCGCTATGGCTGCCGGGTCAGCGGAATCGATCTGACGCACGAGTACGTCGCGACAGGCACCGAGCTGTGCCGCTGGGTTGGCTTGAGCGACCGCATCGAGCTCGAGCAAGGCGACGCCACCGCCTCCGAGCGACCGGCCCAGACCTATGACCGCGCCTACATGATGCACGTGGGGATGAATATCGCCGACAAGGCGGCCCTGGCGCGCGAGCTCCACCGTGTCACTCAACCCGGAGGACGAGTCGGCATCTACGATGTCATGCGCGTGGGTGAAGGCGAGCTGACCTTCCCGGTCCCTTGGGCAGCAGAGCCCGAGGGGAGTGCCTTGGCATCGCCTGAAGATTACAAGGCGGCTCTCGAGGCAGCCGGCTTTCGCGTGACGGCGGAGCGCAACCGGCGCGACTTTGCGCTCGACTTCTTCGCTCAGCTACGGGCCAAGACCGCAGCCGCCAGCGGGCCACCGCCCCTGGGTCTCCACATCCTCATGGGGAGCTCCGCACCCGCCAAGCTGGGCAACATGGTCAGCAACATCTCGCGCAACATCATCGCTCCGGTCGAGCTGATCGCTGATCGGTAACGGCCCCCCGGCACGCTGATTTAGGACTCTGGCGACTCTCTCATCGCTGGCGCCTTGAGCCAGCGCGACAGCGCCCAAAGCACACCGGCGACGACCCCGTAGATCAGCCACGCGCCGAGGACGAATCCCGCCGGATCAGCGCCCTTGTCCTTGACGACCAGGGTTCCGATCAGCACCCCCAGCCCGAAGACGCCCGCTGCCCGAAATGGCGCGTCGCGCAGTCGGACCATGGCATAGACCGGGATAGCGAGGAAGAGCGCCAGAGCCACTAACGGATCGAGCTCCTGTGGCAGGGGGAACTGCTGACCGCCGAGGATCAAGACCACGACCCCGATCAGATAGCCAACCGCCAGCTGTTTGCCGGTCCAGCCTCCACCGTCCGTACGAACTTTCAGCAGCAGCGATCGTCTCTCCGCCTCGGTCGCAAGCTCCGGCACCTCGCTCGTCGAGCTCGCCTCGGTGGCTGGGCCAGCCGCCCGTGAGCTCCGACCCA
>JBCCGX010001474.1:0-2208 GCA_039029035.1 Acidobacteriota bacterium
GCCCCCGCCGCCCTGCAGCAGCTCGTGCCTCTGTTGCAAACCTCGAAGACGGCGGGTGATCTGCGCCTCGTTTTCCTGAGTGGTGACTGGATCCCCCTCACCCTGCCCGACGCGGTGCGCCGCACCTTCCCGCACGCTCGGGTCATCGGTCTCGGCGGAGCCACCGAGGCGACGGTGTGGTCGAACGTCTTCCCGGTCGGTGCGGTCGATCCGGCGTGGGCCAGCATCCCTTACGGCCGGCCGATCGCCAACGCGCGCTACCTGGTGCTCGACGAGCGCCTCGAGCCCTGCCCGATCGGCATTGCCGGGGATCTCTTCATCGGCGGACGCTGCCTGGCCTCGGGCTACGCCGTCGCCCCGGCGTTGACCGCCGACCGCTTCCTGCCCGATCCCTGGAGCGAGCGCCGCGGCGGCCGCCTGTACCGCACCGGCGACCGCGCCCGCTTCGGCCCGGACGGCCTCCTCGAGTTCCTCGGCCGGCTGGATCATCAGGTGAAGATCCGCGGCTTCCGCATCGAGCTCGGCGAAGTCGAGTCGGTGCTCGCCGAGCACCCCGGTGTGGCGGAGGCGATCGTCGTCGTGCGGGCCGCTGCGGCCGGCGGGGCCGCTGCGGCCGGCTCGGCCAGCCGCAGTCTGGCAGCCTTCGTGCTGACAGATCCGGCCTTAGAGGCCAACCCACCCGACGCCGACGATCTGCGACAGTGGGTAGCCGAGCGTCTGCCCGACTACATGCTGCCGGCCGCCCTCGAGGTCCTGGACGAGTTGCCGATGACCGCCAACGGCAAGGTCGACCGGGCAGCGTTGGTGCAGCGTCCTCTGCCCGCCGCCCCGACCGCCGTAAACGACGCAGGCCACGCCCCCCGCAACCCGCGCGAAGCAACGTTGATCTCCATCTGGCGCGAGGTTCTACGCCGGCACGAGATCGGCATCCACGACAACTTCTTCGAGCTCGGCGGCGACTCGATCCTCAGCATCCAGGTCGTCTCCCGCGCTCGCCAGGCCGGGCTCGAGGTCACCCCGCGGCAAGTCTTCAGCCATCCGACCGTGGCCGCCTTGGCGGCAGCCTCCGCCAAGGCCGCATCCGAGACTGGACAGGGCACGGCCACAGACAGCGGGCCGGTGGTCGGCGCCGTCGCCTTGAGCCCGATCCAGCATTGGTTCTTCGAGCACCAGCTGGCCGAACCCTGGCATTGGAACCAGAGCCTCCTCCTGGCAGCGCAGCAGCCCCTCGATCCACCGCGGGTGGAGCGCACCGTCGCAGCGCTGGTCCAGCACCACGACCTGCTGCGCGCACGCTTCACCCCCCACGGCGGCCAATGGCGCCAGCACGTCGTCGAGCCCACCGGCGAGGCGCCATGCACCACCCTCGACCTGAGCGCCCTGGCCACGGCCGACCAGCCGGACGCCCGCCAGGCGGCTTACGCCAGCCTGCAAGCGAGCCTCGATCTCTCCGGTGGCCCCCTCCTGCGGGTGGCCCTGTTCCGCTCGGCACCCCAGCGCTCGGCTGGCGAGTCACACGATCGACTGCTGTGGATCGTCCACCACCTGGTGGTCGACGCGGTCTCGTGGTTGATCCTGCTGGGCGATTTCGAGCGCACTTACCGCCAGAGCGAAAGGCTAGGCGTCGCCGACCTGCCACCTCGGACGACCTCCTACGCGGCCTGGTCCGAGGACCTGCAAGCGCAGGCCGAGGCCCTGGCGCCGGAAGCCCTGGTCAAGACCTGGCTGACCTCGGCCTGGGGGCAGGTGCCCGCGCTGCCCCTGGCCGACGGCGAGGACACCGAAGGCGCAGCGCAAGGGCTAGTCGAATGGTTGCCGCGGCAGAAGACCCACGCGCTGCTCCACGAGGTCGCGAACGCCCACCGCGCCGACGTCGACGAGCTGCTCCTAACAGCCTTGCTCGCGGCCTGGCGCGAGCTCACCGGCAGCCCCTTTCTGGCGCTCGATCTCGAAGCCCATGGCCGGCAAGCCGGCGACGCGCTAGATGTCTCGCGCACCGTCGGGTGGTTCACCGCGCTGCAACCGGTGTTGCTCGAAGCCCCCGAGAGCAACGACCGGGCGAGCAGCACGCGCTGGGTTAGGGCGGTGCGAGCCAAGCTCGCGGCCCAGCCCGAAGATCGCCAGACCTATGGCCTGCTGCGCTACCTGAAGGATGCCCCGGCCGCAGGCGCTCTCGCGGCGCGGCGCAAGCCCGAGATCCTCTTCAAC
>JBCCGX010001475.1:0-2205 GCA_039029035.1 Acidobacteriota bacterium
GATGCCTGTGGGCATCTCTTCATGGAAGACGCGCCGCCGCGCCGGCCACAGATCACCGCCGAGAGCTTCGCAGCCTTCTCGGGCACCGTCGAAGCCTGCTACGAATACCAAGACGAAGTCCTAGCCGATGTCTTGCGCCTCGCGGGTCCGGAGACCCATGTCCTGGTGATCTCCGACCACGGCTTCAAGAGCGGTGACCAACGTCCGGACACCTCGGGCCGTGCCGACACCGGCGTGGCGGGGCTCTGGCACCGGCTGCATGGTGCCATCTTCCTGCGTGGCCCAGGCGTCCGACCCGGGTCGACCTTCAGCGAGGCCAGCGTGCTCGATATGACCCCCACCGTGCTGGCGCTGCTGGATCTTCCGCAGGCGCCGGATCTTCCCGGAGAGGTGCTGACCGAGGTCTTCGAGCCGGATCGAGCGCCGCGGGCTCGCCGGGGTGCCGAGACGCGGTGGGCCCCCCCGGCCGAGGCCGCGACGACCGGTGGTGGGGAAGCCGCCGGCACCTCCCTCCAGTTGGAGAAGCTGCAAGCTCTCGGTTACCTGGCGAGCTCAGGGGACGCCGCACCGATTGACGACAACGGGCGCAGCGCGGCGTCCTACGTCAATGAAGGCACCAGCCTGGCGGTCGATGGCGATGTCGATGCGGCCCTGCGGGCCTATTCCCGCGGCCTGGGGCTCGATCCCTACAACGTCCAAGCAATCGCGCTGTCGGCCCGTTTACTGATCGATCGAGGCGACCTGGAGCGCGCTGCCGGCCTGCTCGACCGGGCGGCCCAAGGTCATCCGCAGAGCGTGTTCGTCCGCCTCGAGAGGGCCCATCTGGCGCTCGCGCGAGGCGCCTGGGCGGACGCGCGCCAGGAGCTGGCAGCCGCGGAGGCGCTGGATAGCAAGCTGGTTCAGCTGCCGCTCTACGAAGCGCAGTGGGCCAATGCCACCGGCGCCGCAGACCAGGCCCTGGCGGCGCTGCAACGGGCCGAGAGCTTGACCGACAGCGACCCGATGCGGCTGGAGATCTTCTTGTTCCGCGCCCGGATCGCGGCCGAGCAGGGCAAGGCGGCACTCGCCGAGGGCGCCTTGCGTCAGGCCCGTGCGCTGGCGCACGACGATCATGTGCTGGCGGCGGCCGACGCCGATCTGGCGTTGGCTCAGGCGCGTTATCCCGCTGCCGTTCGGCTCTTTCGCCGCGCCATCGAGCACAACGCGTCGGATCCGGTGCTGGAGCGCAAGCTCGCCCAGGCGTTGGTCGCCAACGGTGACTCGCTGGCTGCCGAGGCTGCCCTGCGCCGGGCCCTCGACAAGGCGAAGAGTCCGGCCGATCGAGGCGGCGTCTTTGGCGACCTGGCGCTCCTCCTGCAGCAGCAGGGTCGCGACGGGCAGGTCGTTACATTGCTGCAGCAGGCGACAGAAGAGCTGCCTCGGGCGGCGAACCTGTGGGCGTTGTTGGGCGCGGCCCACGGTCGTCTCGAGGCCCTCGAGGCGTCGCTGGCGGCTTACCAGCGTTCCAGCGAATTGGCCGAGCACCCCATGACCCTCAAGACCCTGGCCGTCTTGCTGCTCCATTTACGGGGCGAGCAGCAACAGGCGGCCGATCTCCTGCGTCGCTCCCTGGCTCTGCAGCCGGGTCAGGCCGACGTCGAGCAATTACTGGGCAACCTAGCAACAGGGGCCTCGTGAGATGCGTTGCCAGAGATCGAAAGACCCTTGCCCCGAACGTGCACTGAAATCCTGCGGATGGGATCCCGCAATGGGATCCCGCAGATGCAGTCCCCCCACCCCCCAGCGAAGGAGATTCCAAGGATGGCCAAGAAGTTTTTGTTGTGCCTGGCAGCCGGCGTGACGCTCGCCTGCGGTTCCCTGGTGTTGTATCGGTCTGTCGGGCCGAGTGAGGAACAGCTCGCAGCGGCCCGCGAAGAGGAGAGAGCGGCGAAGATCGCCGAGCGTCGCAAGACGATCAAGCAGCGCATGAAGACCCAGATGGCGGCGGCGGCGACCGGCGTCGATTTGTCGAAGGAAGGCGATCGCAGCGCATTGGGCTACGCCGGTTGGTTCCGCGAGCAGCGTGTGTTCCCCGGTGAGAGCTATCCCGACAACGCCATTCGCGACGCCCTGGCGCATACGGCGGCGCAGAATCTCAACCGTCAAATGTCGCCCAGTGAGCCGCGCACTTCGGCGGGTCTGCCGCGCGCCGGCGTGACCGACAGC
>JBCCGX010001476.1:0-2201 GCA_039029035.1 Acidobacteriota bacterium
CGCGAGGAGATGCTCGTTCGGCTGCTGTGGAGCATCGCGCCGGCGGCCGGTTTCGGTCACATCCTCGATGTCGGCTGCGGTGATGGTCTGTTCTTCGATGCCCTGCAGGTCTTCGGCCAGCCCGAGGGCCTGGAAGTCGACGCTGGGCTGATCAGCGAAGCCGGCCGGCGCCGCGGACCGATCCACCTCGGCCCGCTCGACGCGTCGTTCACTCCCGGGCATCGCTTCGGCCTGATCACCCTGCTGGACGTGCTCGAGCATCTGGAGGAGCCCGCGGCCGCCTTGGTTCGAGCCCGCGAGCTGCTCGAACCGGGGGGCCGGATCCTGATCACGGTCCCGGCGATGCGCTGGTTATGGACTGCCCACGATACCTTCAACCAGCACCAGACCCGCTACAACCGCGGCGAGCTGCGCCAGCTCCTCACCGCCCAGGGTTTCACCGAGAACCGGTGTCACTACTTCTTCCACGGGTTGGTGCTGGCCAAGCTCGCCGTCCGCCTCAAGGAAGCTCTGGTGGGGGCGAGCGGGCCAGCCTCGGTACCCGCCGAACCGATCAATCGAGCCGTCCTCACCCTTTGCCGACTCGAGCAGGCTCTCCTCGGCGGGATCCCTCTGCCGCTAGGGTCGTCGCTGCTGTATCTCGGCTCTTGGCCGGGCTAGGTGCCCTTCGGTGGGGTAGGGGCCGCGGCAGGTCGTTGCCTGGATCGGATCGGGCCGGATACCGCTCCGACACTAAGCCGGAACTCGATGCGGGGTGGGCGAGTCTGAGGGAAGGAAAGGAGGATCCGAATGGAAATCGAAAGACAAGTTCTCGAGATCATGGTCCAGGGTGGCTGGGTGATGTGGGTCTTGTTCGTCTTCTCTATTGTCGGCATGGCCGTGGCGGCGGAACGGGGCTATTTCTTGAGGAAATCCCGCACCGAGATGCGCCCCTTCCTTTCCCAACTCCACCGAGCCTTGTTGCAGCGGCGCTCGGTCAGCGAAGCGCTGAAGATCACCGAGGCGACGCCGGGGCCGGTCGCCAGGGTGGCCGCGACCGGGCTGCGACGCTTCTCTCGCTCCACCGAACAGCTCGAGAAGGCCCTCGAGCGCCGATCCCTCAAAGAGCTGCGGCGACTGCATCGCGGTCTCGGCATCCTCTCGACCACCGCCACCACGGCGCCTCTCCTGGGTTTCCTCGGCACCGTAACCGGCATCATGGCGTCATTTGGCGCGATGTCCGAATGGCATACCTCCAATCCGGCGTTGGTCGCCAAGGGCATCCAGGAAGCGTTGACGACGACGGCAGCCGGTCTGATCGTCGCTGTCCCGGCCCAACTGCTCTACAACACACTGGCCAGTCGCGTTGAGCGCATCACCAGTGACGTCGAAGAGGTGGCCAACTTCCTGCTCGAGGCCAGGGAAGAGCTGGGTCGAGTCGATTAGGAAAGGGGGGGGGCGCGTCGTGCGCTCCAACGGGCGAGTAACCGGATCGCCTCGATAGGGCAAGGTTCGGATAGGCTCCGAGCCGGAGCCTCAGTCCACCAAGGAGATCCGCCATGTGTCGCTTTGCCCTCTACCTGGGAGAGGAGATCGCTCTCTCCGCGCTGGTCACCGAGCCGGCCTATTCCATCCTTCACCAGAGCTTCCACAGCCACGAGCGGGTCGAGCCGCTGAATGGCGACGGCTTCGGCATCGCCTGGTATCCGCCGGGCATGGAGGAGCCCGGCGTGTTCAAGGAGGTCAGCCCGGCATGGAACAGTCGCAACCTGCGCAGCGTGGCCCGGGTCACTCGCTCGCAATGCCTGCTGGCGCACGTGCGGGCGGCGACGCCCGGCCTCGCCGTCACCCAGCTCAATTGCCACCCCTTCGCCTGGCGCGGCCTGAGCTTCATGCACAACGGCACGGTGGGTGGGTTTCTGCGTCTCAAGCACCGCTTGGTGCAGGCGATCGAAGAGCAGACTTTTCTCGAGATTGAAGGCTCGACGGATTCCGAGCACGTGTTCGCCCTGGTCAAAGAAGCCTGGCGCGCGGCCGACACCCTGCCGCCTCTCGAGCGACTGGCGGCGGCGCTCCGCGGCGGTGTCGAGCGGGTCGAAGCCATGCGCCGAGAAGTCGGGGCCGAAGAGCCGTCCTTGCTCAACCTGGCCCTGTGCGACGGCCAGCGGGCGGTGGTCTCGCGTTACGTCAGCGACGACAGCGAGAAGGCTAACTCGCTCTAC
>JBCCGX010001477.1:0-2200 GCA_039029035.1 Acidobacteriota bacterium
CCGCCGACGTGGGTGACCTCACGCTCCTGCAGAGCCCGGAGCAGCTTGACCTGCAGTGCCAGCTCGAGGTCGCCGATCTCGTCCAGGAAGAGGCTGCCGCCATCGGCGAGCTCGAACTTGCCACGCCGCGCCTGCACCCCGGTAGCGACGCCGCCCTCGATGCCGAAGAGTTCGCTCTCGAGCAGCGTCTCGGGCAGGGCGGCGCAGTTGATCGCGATCAGTGCGCCATCGCGTCCGGACAGAGTGTGGACCAGTTTGGCCACGAGCTCTTTGCCGGTGCCGCTCTCGCCCTTGAGCAGCAGGTTCACCTTGCGTGGTGCGACACGTTCGACGACTTCCACCACCTGCCGCATCGGTGGCGCCTGGGCAACGATGCGCTCGCCGGCGAACTCGGCCACCAAGCGATCTTTGAGGATCTTGTTCTCTTCTTGTAGGCGCTCGCGTTGGGTAGCGAGATCATCGAGCTGGCGGGCGCTGTCAAGGGCGACGCCGGCCAGCGCCGCTACCGATTCGAGGAAGCGTTGGTCCTCGGCGCTGAACGCCGGGTCGGGGTCGCCGCGCGATTCTTTGTCGACCAGCACGATATAGCCCAGGTAGACCCCGCGATAAGCCAGCGGCGTGGCGATCAGCTCGCGGTAGGAACGCTTGAGCCACTGGCCACCGCTGCGGGCGATGCTTTGGCCTTGGGCCAGGAGATCGCGCCACAGGGGATCCGCCAGCATCGCGTCACCGCTCGGTGGCTTGCCCGCCCAGCCGACGCTGGCAACGGCTTTGACCCCGCCGAAAGGATCCCGGGTGATCGCCGCCGCGGTGGCTGGATCGAGCACCGCGCACACCTGCTGTAGCAGCTCTTCGACCAACTCGCCCTCCGGCCGGTCGGCGTGCAGGGCCAGGGCCAGGTCGTAGAGCGTCTCGAGCTGCAGGATGCGTCGCTTCTCGGCGAAATCGGTCGTGCGTCGAGTCAAGACCTCCACGAGGATCATTGTTACACAGAGGGCATCCTGCCAGCTGTGCCTGGTCCAGGACGGTTTGCGGGTTGACGTCGTCTGAACATTCTCGCCGCCTGCGTGTCTCGATGTGCGTTGGGACGAACAATCAGTGGACCCAGGGGCAAGGAGGGAAGGGCTGTGAGTCGTTTTCTGACGGTTATCCTGATGGTTTCGATCGAGCTCGCTGCAGGATGTGCGGCTCGCGCCAGCGCCGGAGAGTGGTCTCTCACCGGTTGGATGGGAGCTCCCCGGCAATATCAAACGACGACGCTGCTGCGTGATGGGCGGGTGCTGGCGGTCGGCGGTGAGGTGGGCGGAGTCGCTACGACGGCTGTCGAGCTTTACGATCCGGAGACCGGGACCTGGCAGGCCGTGACACCGCTGCGCTTCGCTCGCTCGCATCACACGGCGACCCTGTTGCCGGGCGATAAGATCCTGGTCGCCGGCGGTGCCGATCTTGACGGCAAGGCACAGGCCACGGCCGAGGTCTTCGACGTTGCAGCGGGTGCCTGGTCCGAGGTCGACGATCTGATCTCGGCTCGTCGCGATCACACGGCGACGTTGCTACTCGACGGGCAGGTGCTCGTCGCCGGTGGCTCGGTGGATGGTGCGGCAATTGCCGAAGTGGAGCATTACGATCCCACGGCGAGGAGCTGGAGTCCGCTCGCCGCTCTCGGCGCCGCGCGAGCGAAGCATTCGGCGACCCGGTTGCCGGACGGGCAGGTCATGGTTCTCGGCGGTATCGGTGATGCAATTCTCGACAGCGCAGAGCTCTTCGATCCCGGCTCCAACTCCTGGAGTCTGTTGCCAGGGGCCTTGCAAGTCCCGCGGGCTGATCACACAGCGACTTGGCTTGCCACCGAGCGGCTGCTCGTTGTCGGCGGCGGCTCGGGTGCCGAACTGTGCGAGCCCTTGATAGGCACGCTCTCTTGCCTGTCGACGACCTCACCACCACTGTCAGATCGAGCCGGTCATAGCGCTACGTTGCTGGCCACGGACGAAGTCTTGATCACCGGTGGCGACCCGCTCGAGAGCACTCTTTCGCAAGCCGAGATCTATGATCCGGCCAGCGATAGCTGGCGGAACGCGGGTGGGCAGACCTTTTCGCGCGTCGGGCAGACCACCACACTCTTGCCTTCCGGCAAGACACTGGTGGTTGGCGCGGCGGGCGGTAGTGCCGAGCTCTACCATCCGCAGAGTGGCTCGTGGCA
>JBCCGX010001478.1:0-2198 GCA_039029035.1 Acidobacteriota bacterium
CCTCAGTGCATGACCTGGCTGCTGATCGCCTCGAGGATCTGGATCGCGTTGGCCGCGCCACCACAGGTCAGATTGTCCATCACCGCCCAAACGCGGTAGCACCCTTCCCCTTCGTTGACTGCCTCGACGTTGCCGACCAGCACCTTGTCGCTGGCGGCGGCATCGATCGGGCCCAGGGTTTCCGGGCTGTCCGACAGCTCGTTGACCGGGTGCTCGGCGAGGGCGCGGCGGACCGTATCTGGACCCGGATCTTCGCCCAGCTCGATGTAGACGCTGGCGCCAAAGCCATGGAAGATGCCGGCTTGCAACAGATCGATCGAGACCGAAGCCGGGCTGTCCAAGACTGTGCCTAGCTGCTGCTCCAGGCTGCTCTTCGATGTCGTCGCCGGTACGGTGTTGAATACCATCTGGAAAGGGAAGATGTCGCGCGGCGGGTCGTTGTCGAAGCTCAAAATACTGCGCGTCTGGCCGAGCATCTCGTCGAGCCCGGCCTTGCCGACCATCGACACCGGTTGCAGCACCGTGGCGGCCACTCGCCCGAGGTCGAAGCCGCGTAAGGGATAGAGCAGGTGCGCCAGCAGTACGGTCGCCGGATGGGGGCTGACCAGAGTTGTCTCACGGGTGGCCCGATCGAGGTTGACGCCAGCGACGATCGGCAACCCGTCGTTGGCCCCGGCGTCGGGCGACAACAACACCGCGGCGGTGGCCTCGGGCACCTGGCTCAAGAGGCTGTGGTTGGCGCCCATCTCGGCGCTGAAGAAGGCGACGTCGACGCCACTGAGGCTACCGGCTTCGATCTTGGTGACCATCGCTGCTTCGCCGCGCACCTCGGTCAGCGAGCCGATCTCGTCTTCGAGCGTCGAGAGGAGACGCATTTCGTCCCATAGATCGCGGCGGCGCTCGAGGCTCTCACGAAGCTCGACGCCGAGAAGGTCGGTGGGGTGGACGATTGCCAGGGTGCTCATTTCGAGTGGGGCGATAGGTCTTTGCGCAATAGGAGCGTGCGGCGCATCTTAACGGATTCGCTTCGCCTCCGCTCGGGCAATGTAGCGCGCCAGCAGAGGATCGTAATGGCCGAGGTTGAATCGGGCGATGGTGGCCAGTCGCCGTGGATCCAGCAAACCGGTTTCGTCTTGGGTGATCTGCCGGAGATGGCGGTAGTACTCGGCCAAATCCTCGTCCATGCGATCGGTAGAGCCGGTTTCGCGAGCGTGGAGATAGCCTTCTGGAACGTGCCTCTCGAAGTGTCCGATCGGCAGGTAGCCTTGCGGAACCCAGCGCCTGAACTCGGTCGGCAAGCGGGCGACGAGAGGGTCGGCGAGGCCGAACTCGTCGATCAGTCGGTGCTGCGGTCCGGCGTAATAGCCGAGCAATCCGACCGCCCCGTAGGTCACCGTCTCACCGGGCGGCCTGTCGCGCAGCTCGATGCCCTGCTGAGCCCACTTGTAGGTGCTGGCGTCGGAGCGCCACCGTAGCCGGCCGTCCTCGACGGCGACCAGCGACGTCTTGCCGTCGTAGAAGTTCTTCTGCTGGTTGACCCAGAGGACCACATGGTGCTCGTAGTAAGAGGCCGGCGGGTGGATCAAGTAGGACGCAAGCTTGGCCAGGCCGAGCACGAGAAGGATCTGGATCGCTTGACGGGTGGTCCGGCCCTGCCGGGCGCTCGAGGCACAGTAGAGCCAGGCGAACATGAGGAGCGGCAGGGCGACGAACCGGCCCGACATGAAGTCGCCCCCGACGTAGATGACATAGAGGCAATAGAGGATGGCGCCGAGGCCGACAGCGGCCAGTTGGCCGTCTCGCGAGTCGCCCCCAGTTGTTCTGGCTCGTCGCAGGGCGGTGGCGGTGCACCCGACGCCGAGGACCAGGAGGCCGAAGGAAGGCATGTCGCGGATCAGCAAGTCCTGGTAGTACCGCAGACCCTGCAGGAAGTACTCGCCGCGCTCGATCCCGGTCTCGAGCTTGGCGTACTTGGTGTTGGGAAAAGGGAAACCGTAGTAGAGCAGGCTGAAGGCGAGCCAAGCGACCAGCGGCAGCGAGCCGGCCAAGATCTGCTTCCAGCGCAATTGCCGCCACTCGCATGCAGCGAGGAGGGCCAACGCTGGGATGTAGACCAGGGCTGTATCCATGCGATTGACGATCGCCAGGCACGGGATCAGGCTGATTCGCAGCCAGAAGAATCGACTCGAGACGGGGTA
>JBCCGX010001479.1:0-2193 GCA_039029035.1 Acidobacteriota bacterium
CAGCACCAGATCGCGCCACGGTCCGGTGGCGCGGAGCTTGGAGAGGTTGCCGAAGTGGCCGCCTAGGGAGCGATCGACAAAGACGACGTCACGCGGGAAGGTGACGTCGCGGACTTCGCTGAGGTTGGCCATGCCGAGGTTGCCGAGCTTGCGGTAGAAGTCGGGATCTTCGCCGAAGGAGTAGGGTGGATCCTGGCGCAGGATCTCGCCCAGGAGATCAATATAGGGATCGATCAGCTCCATGGGCAGCGGCTCGCCGTCTTTGGTGACGCCGATGCCAAAGAGGATCTCGGGCAACGCTTGCCGACGGCCCTCGGCGACGGCCAGGAAATTGGCGGCGTAGGCGCCGACCAGAGCCTCGGGTGGCTGCTTGATGCAGCCGCAGTCGTAGACGATGACCCGGCCGTCTTCGGCGAAGGCAAAGTTGGCCAGATTGGGGTCGGCGTGGAGGAAACGGTGCTGGAAGAGGCCACGTAGCTGCAGCTCGAGCAGAGCCATACCCCAGCGGTTCTTCAGCTCCTGGTTGTAGACATCCGAACAGGCGACCTCACCGGGAATGCCTTCGACAAATTCCATGGTGAGAACACCGGAGGCACTGGCTTCTTCGATCACCCGCGGGACGATGACCTCGGGTACGTCGGCGTGGAGCTCGGCCATGCGGCGTAGGTTGTCGGCCTCGCGCCGGTAGTCGATCTCTTCGAGCAGTCGATCGCGCACCTCTTCCCACACGGGCTCGAAGTCGATCTCCGAGAACATGGCGAACAGGGCCTTGAAGATGGTGCGCAGGTTGTCGAGATCGGCCCTGATGATGTGATCAATGGCCGGATACTGCACCTTCACCGCCACCTTCCGCCCGTCGCGCAGCTCGGCCCGGTGGACCTGGCCGATGGAGGCGGCGGCGAAGGCCTCGGGCTCGAGATAGACGAAGAGATCGTCGTAGTTCTCGATCTGCCCTTTGATCTCGTATTGGATCACTTCGAAGGGCACCGCCGGCGCTTTCTTTTGCAGCGCGCGCAGTACCGAGGCGACCTCTTCCGGCAGCAGACCTTCGTGCAGGCTCAGCATCTGCCCGACTTTCATCGCCCCGCCACGCATCTCGCCCAGGGTCTCGACGATGCGCTTGGCATTGCGCACCAGGGCTTCGGTCTTCTGCACCTTCTTGTCGAGATCGGAGCGCGCAAAGTCGCGCAGGCGCTCGCCGACCATCGAGGCGCCGACCCGGCCCACCAGCCCGCCGAGCTTGGCCATGCGGCGCGGCGCGGAGGTCACCATCTTGCCGTCACTCACGCTCGCGCCTCCCTGGCCCTGGCTCGCGCAGGCCGACGGAGGCCTCGAAGCTCTCGGCGGCGGTGACCCGACGCGCCACCTCCAGGTACTCGGCGTCCTGGGCGCCATCGTCGCGATCGGCGGCTTCGCGGGTGATGCGCACCGAGGCCTTGGCCTTGCGGAAGCGGCGCAGGAGATCCTGCAGCTCCTCGTCGGCCTCGGACCGCGTGACACCGGCACGCAGGTCGACGATCTCTTGCTCCAGCTCGACCGTCGTCAGGTCGGTCGCCACTTGCGCGAACTCGTCGCGCAGCTCTTGCAGCTCGTCCATCATGCCTTCCAGCTGGGCCTTGTGGTCGTCGACTTTCTCGTTGTGGGCATCGGCGTCGGCTTCGAGCTCGGCGAAGCGCTCATGCTGCTCTTCCAACTCGGCGGCGCGCTCGGCGAAATCTTCCTGGCAGCGCACGTACTCGGCATCCTGTTTGATCTCCGCCGGAGTCTTGCCCTGCACCTCCAGTAGCTCGACATTGCGTTTGGCCCGCGCCAGGTCTCGTTGCTGTTTCTTTTCCAGTTGTTCGATGGTGCGCCCGAGCTTTTCCAGCCGGCCGATCTTGCGCTGGCGCTGGGCAATGAGCTGGGCTACGGCTTGCTTGTAGCGCTCGATACGTGACGCCTTCTCGACAATGACCTCCTGATACCGCACTCGGATGGCCTCGGTGAGCGAGGCCTCGTCGTCTTCTTCGTCGCGCCAGCGCCGGAAGATTCGTCGCCACAGGCTGGCGAGCCAGCCGGTGAGCCGGCGCCAGAGGCGAACGAGCAGGTCCGGCCCTTCGCGGCGCTCGATCTTGCGCGGCGGCTCGGCGACGAACTGCTTCTCGAGCTCGCGCAAGAGGGTGCCGATGCCCAAGGTGCGGTTCCAGTTCTCCA
>JBCCGX010001480.1:0-2193 GCA_039029035.1 Acidobacteriota bacterium
AGTGGTGCCGCCGCGGTAGTTCTTCCACTGGCGGAAGGCCTCCCTGAGCGGCACATAGGCGATCTTGCCACCATCCGGCGAGACGGCGGCCTTGAAGGCGTGGGGAATCGGCAGCTGGCTCGGGAAGCCGCCGGTCACCGGCACGGTGAACAGCTGGTGGAATCGACGCGTGTGGCTCACCCGCTGGGAGCGAAACAGCACCGCCGGTTCCTCGTCGTCGGCTCCGGCCACGAAATCCAGCACTTCGTCGGCGTCCGGATGCCAGGTCAAGCGCCGCGGCTCGCCACCTGCGACGGCAACGAGGTAGACGTCGACGTTGCCGTCGTAGTGGGCACTGAACGCCAGCCACTCGCCGTCGGGTGAGAATCGCGGGTTCGATTCGCGCCCCGGATGGGAGGTCAGGCGTCGCGCCTGTAGCGGGCCGTCCCCCAGCGCGGCGATCCACAGATCGTCGGCATAGGCGAAGGCCACGTGAGTGGCACTCACCGCCGGCTCACTCAACATCCGCGTGTCATGCACGTCGACTGCCGCCAGCGGCACGGCTCCGAAAACGATAGGAATCAGCGAAACGACGAGACTGCAGCGCAAAGCCTTCATGGCGCCTCCTGGGCTACGGACAGCCCTGCTCTGGATACCAGCCGATCGAAATCCACCGGCTCGGATTCTGCCCGGTCGAGATGCGGGGTTCAACGAACGATCGTCGGCGGAGTATAGCGGCATCACTTCCCACCAGGCTGGTCAGCGAAACCGCATAGAGCGCCGCTCAACCCGAGTCGGACTCGGCGAACAGCCAGACCAAACGATCCACTCGCGGGATCAGGTGTAGCGCAATCGGTTCAACCAGTAGCCCGGTCGCTGCTTCGTATGAGCGACCGCCAGAATACGAACTTCCTCGTCCCGATCGAGAAAGACCAGTGCATACGGAAAACGAGACAGGAGGGCGCGTCGAATCACCAGATCGGGTGACGGCGCATCGATGCGCGGATAGGAGGCCGGGCGCTCGGCGACCTTCAGCTGAGCACGCTCGATCTCACCGAGAAATCGCCTGGCCAGCCCCGGCCGACGCTCCTCGTACCACTCGGCAGCCTGCTCGATCTCTTCGACCGCCTCTAGCTCGAACCGGAGTCGTCTCACTCGAGGTTCAGGCGCTTCTCTACCCGAGACCGCGTGTCGGCCCAGGTCAGGCTCGGGCTACCGGCCAAGGCGGCTCGAGCTCGGCGCTCGATCTCAGCAAGCCATTCCGCGTCGCTTCGATGGCCGATGGGCGGGCTGTCGAAGCTCTCCAGCAATGTGCTCGCGACGACCATCCGGTCGTCTTCATTCAGCTGCAGGGCTTGCTCGAGAATCTGCTGGGCAGTCATGCTTGGATGCTAGCACAGGCTCGACGCGCGCTAGCACAGCCTTGACGCGGATAGCCGCGACGCATCACTGGCTCGAAACCCACAGCCTCGCGCCACACCCACCAAGGCTTAACCCGAGTCGGACTCGGCGAACAGCCAGCGGTCGAGCATCGCCTCGAGCTCGGTCTCACGGAACGGCTTGGACAGGTAGTCGTCCATACCCGCGGCGAGGCACTTCTCGCGATCGCCTTTGACGGCGTGGGCGGTCATCGCCACGATCGGAGTGTGCTTGCGGTCCATCTCCCGGGCGCGGATGCGGCGGGTGGCCTCATAGCCGTCGAGCACCGGCATCTGGCAGTCCATCAGAACGAGGTCGTAGTCTGCGGCGGCCAGGGCGTCGAGCGCTTGCTGCCCGTCGTCGACGCTATCCGAGCGGTAGCCGAGGAGCTCGAGCTGGCGCGACGCCACCATCTGGTTGACCGGGTTGTCTTCCACCAGCAGGATGCGAAAGCTGCGCCGGGGCCGCCGCGGGCGCGATGCCGAGCGCAACACTTTGGCGGCGAGCTCCAACGGCACCTCGTCGGTGCCGAGGCGATCGAAGGGCATGGTGAAGAAGAATTTCGAGCCCTTCCCCGGCTCGCTCTCGACACCGACCTCGCCGCCGGCGAGTTCGACAATGCGTTTGCTGATCGCCAGTCCGAGGCCGGTGCCACCGAAGCGCCGAGTCGCCGAGGAGTCTGCCTGGGTGAAGGCGTCGAAGAGGCTCGACTGCAGCTCGGGCGGAATGCCGATGCCGGTATCGGTCACCGTGCAACGGATCGGATGGCGTCCGTCGTCCGGCCCGGCTGGCTCG
>JBCCGX010001481.1:0-2190 GCA_039029035.1 Acidobacteriota bacterium
CGTCGCTTCGCTGAAAAGGTGACCCAACTGGGCTCCTACGGCGGCGGCAACCACTTCGGTGAGTGCGAAGTGGTGCGTCTGGCCGACGGGGAGCAAGAGACGGCGCAGGTCTTCGGTCTGCGCGACGGCCACGTGGCGTTCCTGTCGCACTGCGGTTCGCGCGGTTTCGGGCACAACCTGGCGATGGGTCAGTTCAAGGCCTTGCAGGGGATGTTTGCCACCTGGGACATTCCGCTGCCGGGGCGTGATCGCGAGCTGGTCTACGCGCCGCTGGGGACGCCGGAAGCCGACGCCTACCTGGACGATATGGCCCTCGGTGCCAACTTCGCCACAGTCAACCACCTGCTGATCAACGCCCTGGTGCTGGAGGCTTTCCAGGAGGTCATGCCGGGTATCACGGGGAACCTGGTGTACTTCATCAGCCACAACATCGCGCGGCGTGAGATTGTCGACTCGAAGCCGATGTGGGTGCACCGAAAGGGCGCCACACGGGCCTTCCCGGCCGGGCATTTCGCCCTGCGCGAGACGCCATTCGCGGCCACTGGGCATCCCATCCTGTTGCCCGGTGATCCACAGAGCGGCTCGGCGGTGATGGTGGCCGAGGCGGGGGCTGAGCGCTCCTGCTTCAGCGTCAACCACGGTGCCGGTCGTCGGTTGGGTCGCAAGCAGGCCTTTCGCACCCTCGATCAGGCGGCGGTGGACCGTTCCTTCGACGAGCGCGATATCCTCTCCAACTGTCGCGCCTACCCGCGCGACGAGGCACCGGACGCCTACAAGGACTTCGATGAGGTTCTGGCTTCGGTGAAGCAGGCCGGGCTGGCGCGTGAGGTCGCTCGGCTGGAAGCTCGCTTCGTGATCAAGGATGCATCCAAGGCAGACGACTGATGCTCGAAATCGATGGATCGTTCGGTGAGGGCGGCGGCCAGATCTTACGTTCAGCCGTCGCCCTCGCCATTGTCACCGGCACGCCGATCAAGATCCGTAAGATCCGTGCCGGCCGGCGCAAGCCCGGACTGATGCGCCAGCATCTGACCGCCGTGCAGGCGGCAGCCCAGATCTCGGCCGCTCAGCTCACCGGCGATCACGTGGGCTCGACCGCTCTCGAGTTCGCGCCGCAGGAGGTGAGCGCTGGCAACTACTATTTCGCCGTCGGCACGGCGGGGAGTGCCACCCTGGTGCTACAGACCGTACTGCCGGCGCTTTTGACCGCCCCTGGGCCGTCCACCCTGATCCTCGAAGGGGGCACCCACAACCCCATGGCGCCGCCTTTTCCCTTCCTGCACGACACCTTCCTGCCCCTGATCAACCGCATGGGGCCGCAGGTAACAGCAACCCTCGAGCGCCCCGGCTTCTATCCCGCCGGCGGTGGTCGCCTGCGGGTCGAGATTCGACCCTGCGAGCGCCTGCAAGGCTTCGAGCTGCACGAGCGCGGCAAAGTCCGCCGGCGGCTAGCGACGGCCTTGCTGGCTCAACTGCCGCGTCATATCGGCGAGCGTGAGCTGCGCCTGGTGCAGAAGAAGATGGGCTGGATGCCATCCGAGCTGCGGGTGGAGGAAATCGAAGACGCCCTGAGCCCGGGCAACACTCTGGTGCTACAGGTGGAGAGCCTGCACCTGACCGAGACCTTCATCGGTTTCGGCGAGTTCGGTGTGCGCGCCGAGGTCGTCGCCCAGCGCGCCGTGCGCGGCCTCAGGCGCTACCTCAAGACCGAAGCCCCGGTGGGGGAGTACCTGGCCGATCAACTACTCTTGCCCCTCGCGTTGGCCGGCAGCGGTGGCTTCACCAGCTTGCCCCTGTCGCGCCACGCCACCACGCAGATCGATCTCATCGGAATGTTTCTCGACGTGCCGATTGAAGTCGAAAAAGACCAGTCTTCCGCAGTGGTACGGATCGGCTGAAGAGGCCGGCAAGTCAACACAAGAGGTTTGATGATGACTCGAATCCAAATTCTCTCGCTCGTCGTGTTTTCCCTGGCGGTACCGGCCGTTGCCGAAGACGCGGGGGAGGGCCTCGCCCGTCAAGCCCTCGAGGCGTACGAGGCCGACGATCCGGCGACCTGCCTGCAGCTCTATCGCCAGGCGTTCGATGCCGGCCGAGAGAGCGCCTCCAGCGACTACAACGCGGCCTGCTGCGCGGCTCTTGCCGGCGATTCGTCAAGCGCGTTGGAGCTTCTTGCGATGGCTGCCGAGC
>JBCCGX010001482.1:0-2186 GCA_039029035.1 Acidobacteriota bacterium
CAACCAGGAGATCATCGAGATCAACCCGGACGGCCTCACCGGACGACCGGATGTCGAGATGTTCGCCGAAACCGAAATCATCCTGGCCCAGGGTCCGGTGACCTTCAGCTTCGGCGACTATCAGATGTTCCCCAACGTGCCTCTGGTGCTCGGCGCCGATCCCGTCCTGCCGCAAGCGGTGCGGGCGCGTGAGGCCGGTGAGTTCACCATCGGTAGCCAGAACATGCTGCGCCTGTTCGACGACGTGGACGATCCGGGCGGTGATCCGGTGCTGACCACGGCCGAGTTCCAGGCCGCCATCACCATGTTCTCCGAGCACATCCGACTCAACCTCGGTGCGCCCGACATCATGTCGTTCCAGGAAGTCGAGAACCTCAACGTGCTGCAGCAGTTGGCGGCGCAGATCGTACTCGATGGCGGCCCGACCTACAGCGCCCACCTGATCGAGGGCAATGACGTCGGCGGGATCGATGTCGGTTACCTCACCGACGACGCCACCATCGTGGTCAACTCGGTCGCTCAATTCGGCGAGACCTTGCTGCTCTCGGTCGACGGCAGCCTGCTGCACGATCGTCCGCCGCTGGTCCTCGACGCGACCTTCGTCGGCGGCGGGGCATCCTTCCCGCTCACCGTCATCAACGTCCATCAGCGGTCGCTCTCCGGCATCGACGATCCGGCCGACGGCTTCCGCGTCAAGACCAAGCGCCTGGAGCAGGCCGAGACCGTCGCCGGCTTCATTCAGGATCTGCAGATCGCGGATCCGGACATCCGCTTGGTGGTCACCGGTGACTTCAACGCCTTCCAGTTCACCGACGGTTTCGTCGACGTCCTGGGCATCTTCACCGGTAACCTCGATCCCCTCGGGGCCGAGTTCCCGGGCACCGACCTGGTCGACCCGAACCTCACCAACGAGGTGCTGAGCCTGCCGGTCGACGAGCAGTACTCCTTCTCCTTCGCCGGCAACCCGCAGGCGCTGGACCACATGCTGACCTCGGTCACCGCCTCGGCGTTCGTCACCGACTTCCAGTTCGCCCGTGGCAACGCCGACTCGCCGGACAGCCTGTTCGACGACCTGTCGACCACCCTGCGGGCGTCGGATCACGACGGCCTGGTGCTCTTCCTGGTCGCCGACTCCGATGTCGATGGTGTCCCGGACGCCGAAGACGTCTGCCCCGGCACGTTGATCCCGGAGGATGTCCCGACGGTCACCCTCGGGTTCTTCCGTTACGCCCTGACCGACAACGACACGACCTTCGACACCCGGGTACCGTGGTGGTTCCCCATCACGCCGCCGACCTTCACCACCGAAGACACGGCGGGTTGTAGCTGCGACCAGATCATCGACGAGCTCAACCTCGGCAACTTCCAGCGGAAGTTCGGCTGCGGTCTGATCGTGATGAAGGTCTGGAAGCACATCGTCGACGGACTGTAGGAGACACCGCGGGCTCCGCCCGCAACCGTCTCGAGTAAGGCGCCCGTTCGCGGGCGCCTTTTTCATTCTCGCCAGCCCCTAAGAACCCCTTGAGATAGAATTCAATCCCCGATTCACCCCTGCCCGATCCCTCAGTGAGCCCACGATTCTCGTCCTTGGCTGTCAGCGTCTCTGCCACTTCGTCCCCCTCGGCTGCCTGTTCCTCTGGCTGATCATCGGTCCGCCGCTCCTGGCGCAGGACTTGCGCAGCACCGACTCGCAGCTCGGCCGCCCCGGTGGCGACCTCGTGGTTGCCCTGCGCTCCGAGCCCAAGACTTTCAACCCGGTCTTCGCTGGCGACATCTCGACTCTGACGATCGTTCACCGCCTGACAGGCGATCTGATCCATATCGATCGCCAGACCCACCGCACGACACCGGCGCTGGCCAAGAGCTGGTCGGTGTCGGAAGATGGGCGCCAGTTCACCCTCGAGCTGCAGCGCGGCGTGCGGTTCTCGGACGGCCACCCCTTCGATGCCGACGACGTGCTGTTCACCTTCGAGGTCTTCCTCGACGAGAAGCTGGCAGCACCGCACCGTGCTTTGTTGATCGTCGGTGGCGAGCCGATCCAGGTCGAAAAGCTCGAGGCTCACACGCTGCGCTTCACCCTGAAGGAGCCCTACGCGGTCGGCGAGCGTCTGTTCGACAGCATCCCCATCTTGCCGCGGCACCGCCTGGAACCGGCCTTTCGCGAGGGGCGCTTGCACGAAGCCTGG
>JBCCGX010001483.1:0-2186 GCA_039029035.1 Acidobacteriota bacterium
ATCGCGGACGGAGTGATCTACCTGCGCAGCTACGAAGCGCTCTACGCGATCGGCGGAAGCTGAGCGTTTGTATTTGCAGCGCATGGTAGAGTTTTGCCGGAGGTCTTACCGTGCTGGAGCTAGCGCTAAAAGAAGCAGGATCGCGATTGTCTGAGCTTGCGGCCGAAGCCGAAGGTGGGGAGGAAGTCGTCATGACTCGTGACGACGGAGCGGCCTTCAAGCTGGTACCTCTCGGTATGCGTCCGCCGACGCCGACGTTCGGCAGCGCTAAGGGGTTGATTGAGATCGCGGAGGACTTCGATGAGCCCCTGGAGGACTTCAAGGACTACGAGTCTTGAGGCTGCTTCTCGATTCTCATACCTTCCTCTGGTTTATCGGCGCCGATCCCAAGCTCAGTGACTTCGCTCGAGAGAGCATCCTCGCGCACGACAACGAGCGTCTGTTGAGTCTTGCGAGCTTGTGGGAGATCACGATCAAGGCAAGCCTAGGCAAGCTGAAGTTGCACCTGCCCCTGACTCGATTGGTCGAGGAACATGTCGAGGGCAACGCTATTGCGCTGCTGCAGATCGAGCCGCGGCACCTCGATGTGTTGTCGAGCTTGCCTTTTCATCATAGAGATCCTTTTGATCGCCTGATCGTCGCGCAGGGCCTGGCGGATGGGCTGCCGGTTGTCAGCAAGGACAAGACACTTTCTCGCTATGGTATCGAGCGTCTGTGGAGTCGGCCGAGCTGACGAGCGATCCGAATTCTTGCTTGACCCGTCTACGGCTTTACACCTCAAGATCGTCTCGTCGCGACGCGAACTACACCGAAAACGACGAGACAAGGAGATCACCATGCCGAATGCCAATGTAACGGTCGATCAGTGGACAGACATGTTCCGCGCCATCGGGCTTACCGATCCGGATATGCACAAATGGCACGCGGAGTTCGAGCGCCGTCACCCGGAGGGGCATCAGGGCTTTCTCGAGTGGCTACAGCTACCGGAGGCGCGGATCACGCAGATCCGTCAGCAATCAGCGAGCGGGACCTAAAGCTGTACCCTGCACCGGGAGTGGCCGTCGTGGACGCGCGGCGGCCGTTTCTGCGATTCTCGGAGGTGTTTGATGCTTACCATCAGCCAGCTCGCCAGGCGTTTCGATCTGTCGCGCAGCACGCTGCTCTATTACGACTCGATCGGCCTGCTGTCACCCTCTCTACGTAGCGGTTCCAACTACCGCCTCTATTCTGCGGACGATGTGCAGCGGATGGAGCGGATCGACCTTTATCGCCGTGCCGGCCTGCCGCTCAAGGCGGTGGCGAAGATCCTCGACTCCGGCGATAGCGCCGCCACCGACTTGCTCGGCCAGCGACTGGAAGCGCTGAATCAGGAGATCCGTGCTCTCCGGCGTCAACAGCAGATGGTCGTCGATCTGTTGGAGAGCGAAGCCGCACTACGCGAGACCCGCACCCTGGACAAGGAAGGCTGGGTGGCCATCCTGCGCGCCACCGGCCTGAGTGACGACGACATGCTGCGCTGGCACATCGAGTTCGAGCGCTTCACCCCGCAGGCGCACCAGGATTTTCTCGAATCCCTGGGTCTCGAAGACGACGAGATCGAGCGTATTCGGGCGATGTCGCGCGAGGGTGAAACACCTTAGCCTGGAGTTTTGGCCCCAGGATCGAGCACTTCACTCCCCCGAGCAATACTCCTCGGTGGGAATCGAAGCGTGGAACACCGCCGGGCTGCCGGCCAAGGCGACGTACTCACTCGGGCCGCGGGGGTCGTCGGGATTGCCCCAATCGTAGGTGTAGCCGAGAGCTGTCCAGGGGTAGTTGTCGAGCGGCTCGTCGTTCTCGAAGCTGGCGTTCCAGTTGTCGCACATCCAGCGCAGGTGCCCCGGATGGACGGTGACGAAGTCGCCGGAGACTTGGCGCCTGAGGGTGCAATCCCACGGCTTCTGCTGTCCACGGTCGACCACCGGGATTTCGATCTGGCATGCGTGGTCGGAGATCTCGGGATCGGGGCAGGGGCGGAAGAGGTGGGTGGGGTCGACCCACATCTCGACGAAAGCGTCTTTCTCGCTGCCCGGCGGCAGGCCGATCATTTGCTCGAGTCGCAAGGTCAGCATCGCGTCGTCGAGATCGAGCTGGCGGCAGAAATCCTTGACGAAGGGTGCGACGGTGAACCAGGTGTCGACGGCGAG
>JBCCGX010001484.1:0-2186 GCA_039029035.1 Acidobacteriota bacterium
AGCGGCCGAAACACTGATTCCCCTGGTCTACGCCGAGCTGCGCAAGATCGCCTCCGGCTACCTGGCCATCGAGCGGCGCGATCACACTCTGCAGCCGACCGCTCTGGTCAACGAGGCTTATCTGCGGCTGATCGACCAGCGCCGCGCTCGGTGGCAGAACCGTTCGCACTTCTTCGCCATCGCCGCCCAGCTGATCCGCCGCATCCTGGTCGATCACGCGCGGCGCCACCGGGCGCGCAAGCGCGGTGGCGACCAGGAGAAGATCCCGTTGACCGAAATCGGCGACCTGGCCATCGAGCGCCCGAACGAGCTCCTCGCTCTCGATACCGCCCTCGACGAGCTCAAGACCGTCGATCCGATGAAGGCGGCGATCGTCGAGTACCGCTTCTTCGGCGGCCTCACGGGTCAGGAAACCGCCGATGTGATCGGCTGCTCACGGGCCACCGTCAAGCGCAAGTGGTAGCTGGCCAAGGCCTGGCTCTACCGCGAGATGCGTCGCGCCGATCCGTCGATGCTGCAGCAACGCGCAGCGCCGCCCGCGAGGGGCCGAGCGGCGCGGCCCGAAGGCATCCCTGACTCGGATCTAGCAGCCCTGTAAGCAAGCGAAATTCTCGTCACAGGCGATCCGGTAAGGATGATCCGCCGGTAGAGTCTCGGCGAAGATCGTACGGGCGCGCCGGTAGAGCTCTTCGGCTTCTCCGAGACGCCCCTGCTCGGCGGAGAGCACCGCCAGGTTACTCAGCGCTAGAGCCACCTCCGGGTGCTGTTCGCCCAGCAGACGCTCCTGGATGACGATAGCTCGGTGGTAGAGCGATTCTGCCTGCCGGACGTCGCCGCTCTGGTGCAGGAGAGCTGCCAAGTTGCCCAGGTTGAAGGCGACCTCGTAGTGCTCCGGGCCGAAGGCGAGCTCGAAGGCCTGGAGCGCTCGGCGGTAGAGCACCTCGGCCTCTTCAAGCTGTCCCGACCCGTGCAGGAGAGCGGCCAGCGCGGCGATATCGGCCGCGACCAGCGGGTGGTCGCGGCCAAGAGCCGCCTGGCGGATCGCCACCGAACGGCGAGCATAGGGCTCACCCTCGGCATAGCGCTCACGGGCGTGGGCGAGCCCACCGAGGTTGTGGTAGAGCGTCGCCAGATCGAGATGATCGGGGCCGTGCACGGCTTCGAAGATGGCGAGAGCCTGGAGGTACCACGCTTCTGCCGCCTCGAATCGGCCGCTGTACTTGCCCAGGACACCCAACGCATTGAGCACCTCCGCCAACTCTACCGACTCGCTGCCGAAGTCGGCCCAGGCCCTGTCGAGCGCCGTCAACAGACAGGCCTCGGCTTCGTCGTAGACTGCTGAGCTGCAGAGCCGCTGGCCGAGTCGGCAGAGCGCTTGAACACTGAGCCGGTCGACGTCCGGGCCGAGGCCACGCGGCAGCGCTGTCAGGAGGGCGACCGCCTGGCGACAGGCGGTCTCGGCCTCGTCATAACGCGCCTGGTCCTCGAGCAGCCCAGTCAGGCTCAGCAACAGGTTGGCGATGTCGGGATGCTCCGGGCCCGCACCCCGCTCCATCGCCTGGAGTGCCTCACGCGTCCGCTGCTCGGCGCGCGCAAAATCACCCGCCCGGTGGGCCGTTTGGGCGCATTGGTGCAGGGCACAGGCCCAATCGACCAGCGCTTCGGTCGACGGCGGTTGACCCGCCGGCGCGGCAGCCCCCGGCGAGACAGCGGTCGATTGCATGCTCATGGCAGCCTCCGAGACGGTTGCGCTTCGAGGAACGACCAAGCCATCAGGGCCGGCCGCCACTACCGCCGGGCGAAGTCTCCGGACCGCCGGCACGCACACCGGTCTTGACCACCATCGTGTTGTGGTTCACCGTCAAGGCGCCGGCACGCACACCGGTCTTGACCACCATCGTGTTGTGGTTCACCGTCAAGGCGCCGGCACGCACACCGGTCTTGACCACCATCGTGTTGTGGTTCATCGACAAGGCGCCGGCGCGCACACCGGTTTTGACGACGACGGCGTTGTGGTTCACCGTCAAGGCGCCGGCACGCACACCGGTTCTGACGACGACAGCGTTGTGGTTCGCCGACAAGGCGGCAGCGCGCACGCCGGTCTTGACGGTGACTGCGTTGTGATTGAAAAAGATCCCGCCGGCCTGGAGCCCGGTCTTGACGACGATCGCGTTGTGATTGACCAA
>JBCCGX010001485.1:0-2186 GCA_039029035.1 Acidobacteriota bacterium
TCTCGAAGCGCGCTCGCGCGAGCTGCGGCTGATCCAAGAGCATTGCTCCCCGCGGGATCTCGTACTCATCGCTCGCATTCGGGCCGGTCTGCGGCCGTTGACCCGCTTCGCCTATGAGCCAGCCTTGTGGCAGGAAACGACGGAGCTGACGCCGGCCGAGGTAGAGCCCGTGCTCGACGACCTGTGGCGCTCTTTGAAGCCGCTCGAGCTTGCCGAGAGTGGTGCGGGCTCCGAGGGCGACGGCAGCGATGTCGCCTGAGCCGCCGATTGTGTCTGACACGGCATTGCCTCGAGCGCGCAAGGTGACCCTGATCATCCTGGCGTGGAACCGCTGGGATCTGACCCGTGAGTGCTTGGAGACCCTGCGCCAGACTGATCTCGGAGGGGCCGAGATTCTAGTGGTAGATAACGGCTCGGACGACGAAACGCCACAACGTCTGGCGGAGATGCCTGACATCCGCTGCCTCACTCTGCCGCGCAATCTGGGCTACGTGCGCGGCAACAACGCCGGTATCGAGGCCGCCGATCCCGAGTCGGACATCGTGCTGCTCAACAACGACCTGATCTTCGAGCAGCACGATTGGTTGACCCGGTTGCGGGACTGCGCCCACTCGGCGTCGGACGTCGGCATCGTCGGCTGTCGCCTGGTGCTACCCGACCGTCGCCTGGCCCACGTCGGGACCTACATCCTGCCCGACAACCTACTCGGTCAACAGATCGGCTCGCGCGAGAAGGACATCGGTCAGTACAGCAGTCGCCGTGCGGTCGAGGGCATCATTTTCGCCTGTGCCTACATCCGGCGCGAGGTGCTGGAGGCGGTGGGTGGCCTGTGCGAGGACTATGAGTCGTACTTCGAAGATACCGACTACTGCTTTGCCGCCGATGAAGCCGGCTTTCGCGTTCTGCTGTGCGGAGACGTCACCCTGGTGCACGCCGAGCACGGCTCGACGCAGAATTTGCCCGCCGCCCGGGCGCAGATGTTCCAGGAGAGCCGCAAGGCCTTCCGCCACCGGTGGGAGAAGAAGCTGCGCAGCCGCTACCAGCACGAGGTCGTTTGGCAGTCGATCATGAATCTGCCGACGGGCTACTCAGTGTGCTCTCGGGCCTTGCTCGAAGCTTTGGAAGTCGGAGGCGTGCGCACCGTCTACCGCTACGTCTACGGCCCGGACACCCCGATCCCGGCGCCTGAGCCGGAGAGCATTCTCGATCACCGGCTCAACATTATCCGCACCCGCGCCTTGCCTCGGCCACCGGAGGTCAGCGTCGTCTTCGGCCTGGGCGAAGTGTTCCGGCGCAGCCTGGGGCGCACCAAGATCGGCTTCACCATGCTCGAGGTCGATGGTTTCCCTGCCGAGTGGGTGCGCCAGGCCAACCAGATGGCCGAGGTGTGGGTGCCGAGCGAGTTCAATCGCCAGGGGTTTCTCGACTGCGGCCTCGAGCGCCCGATCCACACGATCCCGTTGGGTATCGATCCGCAGCACTTCCACCCGGGGATCGACGCGCATCCCAATCCGCTGGGTGAGTTCGTCTTCCTGGCTTCTCTCGAGTGGGGCGAGCGTAAGGCGCCCGAGCTCTTGCTACAGGCGTTCAACGACACTTTCTCGAGCCAGGAGCCCGTCCGCTTGTTGTGCAAGATCAACCATCGCGACCCGTCGGTGGGGTTGCGTGAGGCGATCCGCCGGCTGGGGTTGAAGGACTCCGGTGGCCGGATCACCTATTTG
The DNA here is from genome assembly GCA_039029035.1 of Acidobacteriota bacterium. Lineage (GTDB taxonomy): Bacteria > Acidobacteriota > Thermoanaerobaculia > Multivoradales > J023 > JAAELT01. Next base: position 1,722 of record JBCCGX010001485.1, read on the forward strand.
CTCAATTTCGAGTTCCCCTACTACCAACTCGGCTCGCTCTACCGCTCGGCGGATTGCTTTCTCGCCACCAGCCGCGGCGAGGGCTGGGACATGCCGTTGATGGAAGCCATGGCCTGCGGCCTGCCGGCCATCGCCACCGACTGGGGCGCGCACCGGGACTTCTTCCACGACGGCGTCGGCTATCCGCTCCGTATCCTCGGTACCGGCCCCGCCGTCGCGCGCTGCCCCTACTACGAAGGCTTCCGCTGGGCTGAGCCCGACCCCGAACACCTCCGCGCCCTGCTGCGCGCGGTCTACGAGAACCGTGACGAAGCCCGTCGTCGCGGCGCCGCGGCAGCGAGGGAAGTGGCCGAGAGGTGGACCTGGCCGGCAACGGCGCGGAGGATCGTCGAACGGTTGGAGGCGATTCGAGGCTAAAGCTTCAACGCCGCCGGGCGAGGACGACGGCGTAGAGCGGCTTGGTCA
>JBCCGX010001486.1:0-2185 GCA_039029035.1 Acidobacteriota bacterium
AGCACCGGCGGGCCGGTGACGGCACCGCCCGGCGGTCGCAAGCCATTTCGGCCGAGCCCGCGCAGGAACCACCAGCCCATGACCAGATTGGCCATCAGAGCCCGCCAGTAGTAGCCCAGGCTGCCCATCAGGCCGAGCGCCGGGGGGCCTCCTGCCCGCCGCCGATAGTAGAGATTGAATCGCAGATGGGTGAGCGGCAGCCAAATCGCCTGGGAGATCGGCAGGGCGAAGACGACGAGAGCTGCCAGGATGAGCCACGAATTGATCGACATGAGGTGAATTACACCACGTTCTGTGCCATCAGGTGCTAGCCTCGCGGCCCAATTGATTCTCCACCAGCCGTCGAGGTACTGATGCATCCTTTGGACAGTCAAGCAGCTCGCACCCTGGCTCGGCAACTCTACGGTCTCGATGCCCAGGTCAGCCGGCTACCTGGATACAGCGACCAGAATTTCCTGCTCGAAGCCCATGACCGTCGCTGGGTGCTCAAGATCGCCGGTGCGACCGCATCGCGCGACGCTCTCGATCTGATGAACCGGGCGATGGAGCATGTCGCCCTGCACAATGCGTCGCTGCCGGTTCCGCGCCTCTGCACGACCCTCGACGGCGAGCGGATCGCCGTCGTCGAGCAGGGTGAGGCAACGCGGTACCTGCGCCTCCTGACCTACCTCGAGGGCGAGCCTTGGCTGGCCTCGGGCCCGCGTTGCGCCACCCTGCACGAGGGCTTGGGCCGCTGCCTCGGGGCGGTCGATCGTGCCCTGGTGGATTTTGCCCATCCGGCGATGCAGCGCACCCAGGATTGGGATCTCGCACACACCCTGGATCTTCAACCACACGTTGCCGATCTCCCAGCGGACGATCGGGCGACTGTCGAGCGGGTCTTCGATCGCTTCGCCCGCCGCGTCGAACCGTTGTGGAGCGCTTTGCGCCGCAGCGTGATTCACAGCGACGCGAATGGTGCCAACGTCCTGGTTGCTTCCGGTGGCGACGACATCGCCGGCCTGATCGATTTCGGCGATGTCGTCCATACCGCGACGGTGTGTGAGGTCGCTATCGCCATGGCCTCGGTGATGCTCGAGCGGCGCGAGCCGTTGGACGCGGCGAGTCAGGTTCTGCGGGGCTATCACGCGGTCTTTCCGCTCGAGCAAGTCGAGCTGGATGTGCTCTTCGATCTGATCCTCGCCCGCTTGGCGGGCGGTCTGGTCCACCTTCATCGGGACCGAAAGCGCGATCCGCAGAACACCTACATCGGTTCCATTTACGGACCCTTCAAGCAATTGCTCGATCGCCTGGTCTACGAGGAGTCCGAGGCGGTGCGGCAGCGTTGGAACGAGGCTTGCGATCCGTCCGTGATCTTCAGCGGGCGCAGCAAAGAAGAAATCCTCGACACGCGACGGCAGCATCTCGGCGCGTCGCTTTCGATCGCCTATCAGAAGCCGCTCAAGATCGTCCGCGGTGCCGGGCCCTACCTGATCGACGACGCCGGCCGAGCCTTTCTCGACTCGATCAACAACGTCAATCACATCGGGCATTGCCATCCCCGGGTGGTCGCTGCGGCCGCCGAGCAGAACCGGGTGCTCAACACCAACACTCGCTACTTGCACGATGGTCTGGCGGAGTACACAGAGCGCTTGGCAGCGAGCCTACCGGAGCCGCTCGAAGTTTGCTTTCTGACCAATTCCGGCAGCGAAGCGAACGACCTCGCCCTACGCTTGGCCAGGGTCCACACCGGGCATCACGATGCCGTGGTGGTCGACGGCGCGTACCACGGCACTACGATTTCTGTTGTCGAGCTGAGCTCCTACAAGTTCGATGGCCCAGGGGGGGGCGGTCTGGTGCCCCATGTCCACATGGTGCCGACGCCCGACGTCTACCGCGGGCCGTACAAGGCAAGCGATCCCGAGGCGGGCGCCAAGTATGCGGCGGACGTACAACAGCAGATCGAGGCCGCCCACAGCCAGGGCCGCCGCATCGCTGCGTTTTTCTGCGAATCGATGTTGAGCTGCGGTGGCCAGGTGATTCTGCCGCCGGACTACCTGCGCGGGGCCTTTCGCCACGTCCGCGCCGCCGGCGGCGTCTGTGTCGCCGACGAGGTGCAGGTCGGCTTCGGTCGCGCCGGGGTAAAGTTCTGGGCCTTCGAAACCCAAGACGTGGTGCCCGATATCGTTACCCTCGGTAAGCCGAT
>JBCCGX010001487.1:0-2179 GCA_039029035.1 Acidobacteriota bacterium
CAGCGGATCCGGCACGCTCTGGCGCGGGAAGGTTTCTGCCTCTATCAGCAGGAGATTCGGCCGCTCAAGAGCGGCGGGCAGGGTCTACGCGAGATCCTCGTACGCATGGTCGATCCGACTGGTGGCCATCTGGCGCCGGGAGATTTCATCCCCATCGCCGAGCACCACGATCTGGTGTCGTCGATCGATCGCTGGGTCGTGCGGCACAGCCTGTCCTTCCTGGAACGTAACGGCCAGCATCCCCTGGCGGCCGCTCGGGTGAGCATCAATCTCTCCGGCCACTCCCTCGGCGACGAAGCTTTTCTCGAGGACATGCTCTCCTACCTCGAGGCGTCCAAGGTGCCGACGGACCGTATCTTCTTCGAGATCACCGAAACGACCGCCGTCGCCAACCTGAGCCGCGCCTTGCGCTTCATCGAGGCGCTGCGCAACCTGGGCTGCCGCTTCATCCTCGACGACTTCGGCAGCGGCTTCAGCTCCTTCGCCTACCTCAAGAACCTACCGGTGGACATCCTCAAGATCGACGGTGAGTTCGTGCGGTCGATGGAGAGCGACCCGATCCGCCGCGCCATGGTGACGTCGATCAATCAAGTCGCCCAGGTGATGGGTATCGAGACCATTGCCGAGTGGGTCGAGACCGAGGCCACGTACGACATGCTGCGTGACCTCGGTGTCGACTACGTCCAGGGCTACTGGCTCCACCGACCGGAAGAGCTGGTCAAGAGCTCCGACCGCTAACCACCCAGGACGGCAGGGCCTCGGCGGACGTCCAGTCTTTGATCTGGCGCCAGGTCTGGAGCGATCCGACGATCGTCTGGTAGTGCTGTTGGAAGTGGATGAACAGCGCTTCCTTGATGATGTCGTCCTTCGAGAGACCGAAGCGCTTGGCTTGCCCCCCGGTCACCAAGTTGAGCAGGGCGACGGTGGGCAGCACCGGATCGAAGGTGGTGTTGGTCAGCGGCATCTTGTCCCAGGCACGCTTGGCCGGCTGCAGAAAGGCCGGCACCTCACCGCCGAGCGCCTTGGTGAATTGAAAACCCCAGGCCAACGGGTCGACCGATAGCTCGAGGATACCCCTGGGCTCCTGGGCTACGAAAGCCGCGCGGACCTTGATCACGCCGGAGTTGTCGATCTCCCAAACCATCTGCTCGAAGGCCGGCTGCAGTTGGCCGGGACCGTAGCCGTAGACGCTAGGTTCGGGATCGTTGACGAACGCGTAGCCGAAGCCGTAGCGCGCTCGGACCGCATGCGGGTCGTTGGCATCGAAACCGTCTTGGTCTGCGAACTCGTCCCACACGACGAACTCCGGTGAGATCACCAGGTAGTTGAACACGTCGGCCGGGATCTTCACCTGCGGGCCGCCGACGCCGATCAGCCGATGGAAAAGACTGTTGAATGGCTTGAAATTGAACCCGAAGCCGAAGATCGGATTCTTCAGCACGATCCACTCGTAGGGCTGGCCATCTTCGACCTTTTTGAAATCCCGCAAGTCGACGATCTTTTCCTGGTCTCCCTCGGCGAATCGCCCGATCGCTTCGCTGCCCTGGCGCTTGTAGAACTCCTGGGAGAAGCCGAAGCCGGTGCGCTCTGTATCCTGGCCGTCGGACTCCGCCAGCTCCGGCTGACGGAAGTCGCTGACGCGCATGAAGTAGGTGAGGATGAACTCGCGAATCTGCTCGTGCATCAACTCGGTGGCTTTTTTGCCGAGCTTGGCATCGCCGGGGGGCGATTTCGGGTCGTCGTAGAACATCTCCTGCACATTGCCGTTGATCGCGACGGCTTTGTCGGACGAGGGGATCTTCACCGAATCGAAAAAACCATAACTCGTGTCTTCCGGCCGGTTCAGGGTCTTGGTCTCGGGGTAATGGTGCTTGTAGTCCTTGTTGGGATCTTTTTCTTGCCACCACTCGAGCAAGGCAACGCCGTCTTTCAAAGCGACCGGCACGGCCTCTAGCAGTTGCTCTTCGATCTCGGAAAAGGACTCCTCGGTGCTCATGGCTCCCTCCTCGGTTGACTCGCCCCTGGTTCTACTGTCGTTACAGTGCCTCACTATAGTACGCCCTTTTGCCTGAACAAACACCTTGAATTTTGATCACGACCCCGCTCTGTGCCATGCTCTAGGGCAATGGCTATCTGCCCAGCCTGCTCGCACGAGGCACCTCACGGCAGCCGCTTCTGC
>JBCCGX010001488.1:0-2178 GCA_039029035.1 Acidobacteriota bacterium
CGGCCATTGTCGATGATATGCGGCGCACATCGCCCGATTCTATTTTGATTTGTGCCGATCCCAAGGGAGCAGTCCATGCCAATGACGAAAAGAAACACAATGCGCCGCAAGAAGAATTCCGACTGATCTACGAACATTTCTGGTACCTTGTGGGAACGCTGGCCTTGAGCAACCTGACCACCAATACCACCACCACCAATGGTCGCCGCCTTCGTCAAGGAGTATCCGGATCGCCTGGTCGGTGTTGCCTCGGTGGATCTCTTCCGACCGATGGATGGGGTGCGCGAGCTGCGACGCTGTGTGCGTGAGCTCGGCTTTCGAGCGTTGCGTATCGTTCCCTGGCTCTGGGGCCTGCCGCCGGACGATCGGCGCTACTACCCGCTCTACGCCGAGTGCATCCAGCTCGACATCCCGTTCTGCCTCCAGGTGGGCCACACAGGGCCCCTGCTGACCTCGGAAACGGGGCGACCCATTCCTTATCTGGAGAACGTGGCGCTCGAGTTTCCCGAACTGCGGATCGTGGCCGGGCATATCGGCGCGCCCTGGACCCAGGAGATCATCTCTCTGGCGACGAAGTTTCCCAACCTCTACATCGACACCTCGGCCTACAAGACAACGCGCTACCCGGCCGATTTCGTCGAGTTCATGCGCGGCCGCGGCGCCAAGAAGGTGCTCTTCGGCACCAACTATCCGATGCTCACGGCCTCGGCGTGCCTCGACGGTCTGGCGGCGCTCGAGCTCGGCGAGGAAGCCGAGCAGCTCTTCCTGGCAGGCAATGCGGAGAAGGTCTTCAACCTTGGCTGAAATACAGCGCAAGCTGGACTGATGTAAAGCGGATGTAACAAATCCGCTGTTGCTTCCGTTTGGGATGGCAGAGGCCGGCAACGCATCGCCGGCCGCGGAATCACGACTCTCGATGAGGAGATTTCCGATGCATGCCATCTTCCGCGACGCAATCTACGCCCTACGCAAGCTCACCAAGAGCCCGGGCTTCACGTTTCTCGCCGTCGTCACCCTGGCGCTCGGCATCGGTCTCAACTCGGCGGTGTTCAGCGTCGTCAACGCGGTGCTGTTTCGCCCCTTGCCGGTCGAATCGCCCGGCGAGCTGGTGAATATCTACACCGAGGAGCAATCGGGCTCGTTCACCTACTCGGCCATTGCCTTCCCCGACTACCTGGATCTGATCGAGCAGAGTCGCAGCTTCGAGCAGCTGGCGGCCTACACCTCGTCCGGTCTGATCCTCGAGCATGGAGAAAAGAGCGAAGGGGTCTTGGGTGAGGTGGTGTCGGGCAACTACTTCGATCTGTTGGGGGTCGAAGCGGCCCTCGGTCGCACCCTGACGGTTGCCGATGATCGGCCGGGTGGCGGCCAGCAGGTGGCGGTGTTGGGTTATAGCGCCTGGCAGCGTCGCTTCGGTGGTGATCCGGGGATCGTCGGCCAGGACGTACGGCTCAACGGCCATCTCTTCCAGGTCGTCGGTGTCGCTCCGCCGAGCTTCTTCGGCATGCTGCGTGGCATCGCGGCCGAGGTTTGGATCCCGATGCGTACCAGCAGCGTGGTCAACGCCGGCTCGATCTCCAACTGGGGCAATCCCACCGAAGGGCTCGATCGGCTCGAGGATCGGGCTCGTCGCTGGCACTTTATCGTCGGCCGTCTCGCCGAGGGGGTCTCCGCCGAGCGCGCGAGGGCCGAGGTCGCGGCGCTAGGCGCCCGCTGGCAGGAGGAGTACCCGGTCACCAACGAGAACCGTTTCTTCACCTTGCTGCCAACCAACCAAGTGCGGGTCTGGCCGGGTTTGGATCAGGCGCTCTACACGGCCTCCTTCGTGGTGATGGGGATCGTCGCCCTGGTGCTGCTGATCGCCTGTGCCAACCTCGCCAACATGCTGCTCGCCCGCGCCGTGGCGCGACGTAAGGAGATGGCGACGCGCCTGGCCCTCGGTGCCAGCCGCGGCGCCATCATTCGCCAGCTCTTGATCGAGAGCCTGACCCTTTCCCTGCTCGGCGGCGGCGTCGGCATCCTGGTGGCGTTGGCGTCGAATGCCGGTATCGAGCGCTTGCAACTGCCGTTCCCGGTCGATCTCACCCTCGGCCTGGCGCTGGACTACCGGGTGGCACTCTTCACCCTCGCCATGTCCAGCCTCGCGGCGATCGTCTTTGGCCTGGCGCCGGCTTTCGA
>JBCCGX010001489.1:0-2177 GCA_039029035.1 Acidobacteriota bacterium
GCAGGGCCTCGCTCACCGGTAGAACCATGGGCTCCGGCTGCCACTTGAAGACCTCGCCGGTCTCCTCGTCGATGACGCCGCCCTCGGCCACTCGCCGCGTCGCCTCCGCCAGAGGCGTATCTGCGAACAGCTTCCGCAAGGCGGCAAAGCGCGCCCGGGCTTCCGGGTCGACGAACTCGACATGGCCATGGCCGTAGGCCGCGATGTGGTACTGCGAAGGCACGAAGACCAGGCCATCCATGTGCAATCGTTCACAGGCGACCTGCAGCAGGGCGGCGACGTCGTTGACCATGCCGAGCCCCGGATGATTCTGGCCGGGCAAACGCGACCGACCGATCGCCGAACGCCCGTCGAATCGAATGCGAGGGTTTTGCATCAGGAGCCATTCGATGGATAGCAGCTCCAGACCGGGCAGGATGCGCCGATCCCGCCGCAGACGCAGCTCGACCAGAAGCTCCTCCCTGTCGGGTCCACCGAAAATACGCAACGTCTGATCGGTCGGGTCCTCCAGTTGCAGCGCCACCGCCGGATGCTCGAAGCCGAGGTCGCGTACGCGATCGAGAAAGCCGCTGCGCTCGAGCACCAACTCGATGCCGTGCTTGGTGTAAAAGCCCAGGAACCTCGTTTCGGGCACCACACCCCAGCCCGGCAGGTAGAGATCGGCATCGGTCAGACCGAAGTTGTCGTCCGAGCTCGCTCCGGAAAGCTCCGCCGGATCGAACCGCTGAGCGAGGTAGCGGTAGCGCTTGAGCGTGATGGCCTCGGTGGACGGCGGCTCGATCGGTCGCCCCGGACGCTGCAGATCACTCAGAAAGCGCGCCGAGTAGCGCCAGGTATCGGGGCTGTATCCGCCGGCCAAGAGAATGACCAGCGGAACCTCGTGGCCCCGGCGTCGGACGGCATCCACCACCCGACGATCGCGCTCGAGCATCGCGTCGGCGGAGATCCGCCAGTCGCCCATGCGGTCGTCCAGAGCCGGGTCACAACCGGCCAGGTAGACCACGAGATGCGGCCGAAACTCTCGCAGCACCGGGGGTAGAAGGTGGCGAATGGCATCCAGATACTGACTGTCGCGGACCCCACTGCCGAGCTCCACCGACGTCGAGCTCACGGCGTCCGTCGATCCCCAATGGCGCGCGTGGATCGAGAAGGTGTGGACTTCCGGGTCGCGGCGGAAAATCTCTCGGGTGCCGTCGCCATCGTGCAGATCCAAGTCGACCACCAAGACCCGACCGGAGAAGCCTCGGCGTCGCTCATCAGCGATGGCGACCGCGACATCGTTGAACAGACAAAAGCCGCCACCGCGATCGGCCGACGCGTGATGGAAGCCGCCGCCCAGATTGACCCCTATACCGTGCTCCCTGGCACGGCGCGTCGCCATCAAGGTGCCACCGGTCTGCAGCCGCTGGAAGTCGATCAGGCGATCGACCTGATCGGTTGTTACTTCGGCACCGACAATCGAAGTCAACACCTGCGGCCGGTGGATCGAGTCGAGATACGTAGCGCTGTGGACTTGCTCGAGGGATTTCAACCACACCGGCTCGGGACGCTGGATGCAGCGACGCCAGACCAGGCCCTCCGAAGCTAGGAACGCAAGAATGCGCTCGGCGCGCAGTGGATCGTTGGGAATACCCGGAAACACGGCGTGATAGCGCTCGTGGTAGACCAGCCGAAAGGCCGGGCGCCGCAACAGTCGCCAGGCTCGGTGGTACGAACGGCGCAACACTTCGCCGTGACGGCGGCCAGCCAACTCACCTCCGAAAGCGCTGGCAGCACCATTCGTGCTCGGCGCCGATCACTCGGTAGGGGGTCGACTGCTCGGGAAATCGCCGCAGGAGCTGCTCGGCTGTGAGGAAAGGTGGACCGAGAGCGTCCGCTGGCATCTTGGCAGCTCGTGCGGTCGTCAGCAGCACCTCGTCGACCTCGACAGGAGGCCGGTCGAGATCGCGCAGGGCCCGCGGATCGACTTCGAGAGCGATCGTCGCGGCGCCGAAAGCACGACGGAGGAATTCGACCCCGGTCCGGGGCGTCGGGGTCTCCACGCCGACGACCTCGATACCGAAATCGACCGCCCGGCTCTCGAGCTGCCATTGACTGTGGGGACTCGTCAACACCACCGGTCGGGTCCAATAGCGAAAGATCGGATGTTCGAGCTCCAGATCCGCGTCGGGTGTGAC
>JBCCGX010001490.1:0-2177 GCA_039029035.1 Acidobacteriota bacterium
CTCGGCCAGCTGCTGACCGCCGTGCTGGAGCGCGTGACGGCGACGCCGGATATCCGCCTGAGCGAGCTGATCGCTGACCTCGAAGAGCGCACCCGGCGCCACGAGCAGGCGGCCAAGAGCCAGATGAAATCTGCCTCTCTGAAACTTCTGAAGACCAAGCGACGCAAACTGGCCAAGGTCTGAGGACCCGGCCGTTCGAGGAGATGAACCGATGAAGACTCTGAAGAAAAAAGCCGGCCTCAAAGGCATCGGCACCGTTCGGCGCAGCGCTGTTGACGTCGCCGCCGACGGTCTGATCGAGATGGACCGCCTGGCGGCCGACGAGATCCTGCCGCTGGTGATCCGCCCGCGCCTCGCCGGCGTCACCTTGAAGGACTGGGTTATCGGCAACCGTGACCTGATCCACCAGAAGCTGCTGCAGCACGGCGGCATCTTGTTTCGCGGTTTCTCGGCCAATTCGGTGATCGAGTTCGAGGATCTGGTGAAGGCGCTGTCGGGCGGTCTCTTGCAGTACAGCTATCGCTCGACGCCGCGCAGCGAGGTCGAGGGTCGGATCTACACCTCCACCGAGTACCCGCCGGACCAGGTCATCCCGATGCACAACGAGATGTCCTATTCGCGCAGCTGGCCGCGCAAGATCTGGTTCTATTCGGTGAAGACCGCTGCGCAAGGCGGCGAGACCCCGATCGCCGACAGCCGCAAGGTCTACCAGCGCATCCCGCCGGCGGTGCAGGACCTGTTCCGCGACAAGGGGGTCATGTACGTCCGCAACTACGGCGCCGGGCTCGATCTGCCGTGGCAGAACGTGTTCAACACCGACGACGCGGCGGAGGTCGAGCGCCATTGCGACGCCGCCGGGATCGAATACGAGTGGCGCGGCGGGGATCGCCTGAGGACCCGCCAGACCTGCGCCGCCATCCGCCAGCATCCGGAGACCGGCGAGGCGCTGTGGTTCAACCAGGCGCACCTCTTCCACGTCTCGAGCCTGCGGCCCGAGCTGCGCCAGAGCCTGTTGGAAGACCTGACGGAAGAGGAGCTGCCGCGCAATGCCTATTACGGCGACGGTACGCCGATCGCCGACGCCGACCTGGCGGAGATTCGTCGCGCCTTCGACGAAGTCGAAGTGGCCTTCCCGTGGGAGGAAGGCGATCTGTTGCTGCTCGACAACATGCTGACCGCTCACGGCCGGCGTCCTTTCGAGGGCCAGCGCAAGGTGTTGGTCGGCATGGCCGAAGAGGCCACCGCCGCCAACTGAGGCCGGTACGAGACGCGGCGCCAACTGAGGCCGCCGCGAGACGTGATCAATCAGCAATCCGAGCGAAGTCAAGGAAAGGGATCGAGATGGCGGGTCAGTTCCGACTGTCACCTCAACAGGAGCGACTGTGGGCTTTGGGAGCGGGTCAAACCGACTCCTGCTTCTATGCCGAAGCCGCGCTGCGGCTCAGCGGTCGCTTGAACATCGAGGTGCTCAAGCAGGCGATACGGCAAATCGTCGAACGATACGAGATCTTGCGTACGACCTATCCGCCGGTACCCGGCCTGGAGGTCCCTCTGCAATCCCTGGCCGACACCGCAGTTTTCGACTGGCGCGAGCACGATCTCAGCGCAGCGGACGAGGCGGCCCGTACCAGCGAGTGCGATCGGCTGCTCGCCACCCGGCCGAGCTTCGATCTCGCCACCGGCCCGGTGCTGCGGGTCGATCTCGCCACCCTGGCCACAGACGAGCACTGGCTGATACTTCGTTTGCCCTCGCTGGCGGCCGACATGCCTTCCCTTGGCCGCCTGGTCGAGGAGTTGCTCGCCGCCTACGGTGAGGGTGCCGACAACGGGACCGCAGAAGATGACGAGATCTTGCAGTTCGCCGACCTCGCCGAGTGGCAAGCCGAGCTGCTGAAGAGCGAAGAGATGGACGACGGGCGCCAGTTCTGGCGTCAACAACGGCTCGATCGAGATCTCGACGCTCGCCTACCGGCAGCCCGCGCCGGCAAGGCGGCAGCGGACTTCGCGCTCCGGCGTCAGGTCGTGCACCTCGACAGCGAGCGGGTCGAGCAGCTGACCACTCTTGCCACGCAGCACGACGCGACCGTCGACTCTCTGGTCCTGGCGGCCTGGCAGGTCTACCTGGCACGCTTCGCCGGCAACGCTCAGGTCGTCGTCGACTGCGGTTGTGACGGCAG
>JBCCGX010001491.1:0-2175 GCA_039029035.1 Acidobacteriota bacterium
GTCGCGGGTGTCGCCGCCGAGAACAGCCTTCGGTGCCGGCCCGCGAGTGTGCAGCTCTCGAGCGAGTGCCGCGGCCAGGCCGCGGACGGTGGCTTCGTCGAGGGGGGGACTGCCGAAGGCCCCGCGGATGCCGTCGGTGCCGAAGTAACGAGGTCTTTCTCGGCTTTCTGTTTTGAGACTCACTGCGTAGCACTCTCCGAGCTCAGGCTATCGAACGAGATCGACAGCTCCGGTTCTTCCATCGGCACCTGAACCTCGACGAAAGTAGGCTCGACCACTTGCACCAAGGGATCCGGTGAGACGACCAAGACGTTGTCGGTGAAGCTGCGGGCATGGCCATCGAGGCGTACCGAGGCAGTGAGCTCACGTACCGCGCGGACGTGCGATTCGGGGCCGATCACCTGAGCCGTGGCCGGGGTGACGACAACGGGCTCGATCTGGCGGGCGCCAGCGGCCGGCTCGCCGAGAAGCTCGGCGCGGATCCGGATCGTCGAGCGATGCTCGGGCTCGACCTGGATGGTGAAGCGATTGGGCTCCAGCGAGACGACCTCCAAGTCGCCTGGAGCCCGCACGTTGTCCGGTCGCAGATTGATGTCCCGCGGACCGGGACGACCGCTGGGGATGTCGACCACCACCGCGACGTTGAATGCGGTCAGCAGAGCGATATCGCTCTGCTTACCGCGCAGGCCGACCTGGACCGTCGGCACCCGATCGTAAGAGACCATGTTCTCGGCTTGCGGGTTATAGGTCACCGGCGCCTCGACCACCCTTTCGGACAGCTGCTCGGTCTCGTGCACGGTGTACTTCAAGGCGACGGCAAGGACGAACGCCAAGAGGAACATCGGCAGATGGGCGCGGCCGTTCATGCCTCTCGTGCCTCGCCGGGTCGAACGTCGGAAAGGAGAAGCTGGTGCAAGCGGTTACGCAGGTCCTTCGATTCGAGGTCACGAATTATCCGGCCGCCGAAGGCGATCGAGATCGAACCGGTCTCTTCCGACACCACCACGGCGACGGCATCGGTTTCGTCGGTGATGCCGAGAGCGGCCCGATGGCGGGTGCCGAGCTCGGTGGATAGCTCCTGGCTCTGAGTCAACGGCAGGAAGCAGGCCGCCGCGGCGATACGGTCGTCTTGGATGATGGCGGCACCGTCGTGGGTCGGCGTGTCTGGCGTAAAGAGGTTGATCAGCAGGTCGACCGAGACCACCGCGTCGAGCTCGATGCCGTTCTCGATGTAGGTGCGTAAGCCCTCGAGGCGCTCGATGACGATCAAGGCACCGACCCGGCGCTCCGCCAGCGTGGTCGCAGCCAGGCCGATCGAGTGGAACGTGCCGGCGAGCTTCTTGCGGTTGCCGAAGCTGAGCAACGAAGTGGTGCCGAAGTTCGCCAGAGCACGGCGAATCTCCACCTGGAACAGGACGATCAACGCCAGAGGAAGAATGACGAAGAAATTCTCTAGCGTGTTCTCGAGCGCCGGCAAGCCGATGGTCTCGGCCACCGAATGCAGGATCACCAGGACGAAGATGCCGATCAACACCTGCACCGCGCGGGTGCCGCGGACCAGCAGCAGCAGGTTGTACAGCACCAGGGTGACGAGGAGGATGTCGAGGATGTCCTCCCAGCGCGAGATCGGCTGTAACAGCTGCTCGAGGGTTTGGGTCGAGAGATCCATGGCAAATCGGGCGGTGGGAAGGGTGGCAGGTAGCGCGCCTCAGGTGGGTTGCTCCACTGCTGAATCTATCGCATTCCAGACATCCAGGAATTGGATCGTCTCGGCCACATCGTGGACGCGCAAGATCGAAGCACCGACCTGTGCCGCCCAGGCCGCGGCGGCCAGGCTGCCACCGAGGCGCTGGTCCGGCGGCGCTGAACGGACCTTGGCGATAAAGCTCTTGCGGCTGGCGCCGACCAAGAGGGGTCGTCCCAAGGTCTGCAGTCGATCGAGCTCTCGTAGGAGACGGAGATTGTGCCGCGCGCCCTTGCCGAAGCCGATTCCCGGATCGTAGATCAACTGCTGTTCGTCGAGGCCAGCGGCGATGGCTCGGTTGCCGATTTGCTCGAGCTCGTCTCGCACCTCGCGGGTGACATCGGCGAACCGAATGCCCTTCTGCATGGTCTCCAACTCGCCGCGACTGTGCATCGCGACCACCGGACAGCCAGACTCGATGACGGCCGCCA
>JBCCGX010001492.1:0-2175 GCA_039029035.1 Acidobacteriota bacterium
ACCCGAGTGGCAAGGGCGTACGCATCGGCGCCGTCCGTTTCGACAGCTGCTCCGGCGGTAGTGACACCATCTTCACCAACGGGTTCGAGGATGGCAGCACCGGGGCTTGGGCGTTCGAGCTCTAGCGCCGCAGACCGCCGAGCTCCACTAGGAGCTCCAAATCATGGGCCGGATTCTCGCCTCTCGGGGCAAGAACCCGGCCTTTCGGGTCTTCAGATGCATCTCGGACCACAGCTTGCTGCGCAGCAAAGCCAACCCACCTAAAGTGGCCGGTCACCTCGCATCCTTCGCACCAAGCGGTCAAGAGCTGGCGGATCCAGGATCGGCTCGGTCGAGGCAGCGGCGGCAGGCAGCTCGAGCTTCTTCAGCGCTTGCCAGCGCCGCGCCATATCGGATCCCAGACCGTGAGCGAGCGAGGGCGGTTGGCGGTCGAGGTCCGTCAAGCCCTGCAGGCGGTCGTAGAAAGCCACCACCCGGGTAATGTCGTAGCCAGTCGCCCGCAGCTTGGCGACCATGCCTTCGTCGGCCTCGCGCTCCAGACGCCGGCCGTAGCCCCGCGCCGAGACCCGTGTCGCCAGTTTCAGGCCGAATTCGAAAACCTCGTCGGCTAACTCGTCCGGAATGTCCGCCTCGTCGTCGATGCAGTCTTCCGCGTAGTCGGCCTCGCCGTCGACGAGGGCCAGCGCAGCGCCGAGGGTCAACACTCCGATCGGTAACATTCGATTCCATCGCGCTCGCTCGTGGCGCGCCCTGTGCCGATTCTCGATATGGACCATCTCGTGCGCCAGAATCGCGGCGACATGATCCTCGGTCTGGGCTTGCGCCAGCAAGCCGGAGTGGATGTAGATAGCCCCGTGGGGGAAAGCGAAAGCATGCAAGGTGGGATCGTCGAGGACCGTGACGTGACAACGCACCTCACGATTGGCCGCCATGCCGGGTGACTCGAGGCGAGCCACCAATTGATCGAGATAGTCCTGTAAGGCTGGGTCGTCATAGACCACGACCTGATGCAACAGGAGGTCTTCTTCCTCACGCGTCGCTTGCCACAGCTCGATCTCATCGGGCAATGGCTCGTAGGCCGCGCCGTGGACGGAAATTGGCGCAAGATTCGTCGATACGCAACCGGTTGTCGCCAAGAGAGAGATCATCGCGAGGAGAATCGCGAACAACGGCCGAAACAGCCACAGAGAGTCCTGTCGAGGGTCGGTGATGTCTGACACGGTGGTCTCCTAGAAATCTGTGGTCTCCTAGAGACCTAAAGCAAGCGAAACCCGGGTCGCAGCCGCTTCGCGATATCCGCCAAAACCCTCTTCAACATCCGTGCCGGACCTAGCAGTCGTTCCTAGCGCTGAACGCGGACGATCGAGCGAGCCGACGGCATCTGGCCACCGAAGAAAACGTCCTGTTTTCAGGACGTTCTCGCGCCCTTCACCCCTCTTACCAAGCATCCGGAAGAGCCGCTCCGATGTCGAACAGACCGGCGGTCCTCGTCACCTGAGCTCAAGCCAAGATCGTGCTGTTCGATACACTAAGGTAGTGCTATTCGATACATCAGGCTCGAGCGAGCCTGAGGCTGTCGCAGGCAAAGAAGCCCCGATGCGATCTGACACCTTGCCCGGGTCTCGGCATCGTGAGTCGTCAACTGTTCCTGAACGGAGTGAGATCGTCGCCATGAACAACCTTTCTGCCCACCGTCTTCGCCTTCATCTTGCAGCCCTCGTGGCGCTGCTGCTCCTCTCGACCACCGCGGCCGCACAGGTCTCGGACAGCTCGTTGTGGAGCGACGCTGACGAAACCTTCCTCAAGGCGTCGGCTAAACGCGACATCGTGCCGCAGAGCTACCGCACCGTGGCGCTCGACATGGCCGCCCTGGAGAGCATTTTGGCGAACGCGCCGCTCGAGACTCACACCGACTTGACGAAGGTCTTCGGCGCCGAGGAAGTCACCCTCGACTTGCCGCTGCCCGACGGCGAGTTCGCTCGCTTCCGGGTCGTCGAGTCGCCGATCATGGAGCCGGCCCTGGCGGCCAGGTATCCGCAGATCAAGACCTATCGCGGCCAAGAGATCGACAACCCTGCCGCCAGTGTGCGCTTCGATCGCACCCCGGCCGGTTTCCACGCCCTGATCCGATCGCCGGCCGGCTCGGTCTACATCGACCCCTACCGCCGCGGCGAC
>JBCCGX010001493.1:0-2157 GCA_039029035.1 Acidobacteriota bacterium
GCGGACTTCGTCGTCCCAAGTGAGCGGCACCAGATGAACATTCTGCAGGTACCAGGTGTAGTTCGCCTTACCGATGCCGGAAGGCTCGGTCTTGGAGGGCGCTTGCTCTTCGAGCCAGACGACAAACGACTCCGAGGCCGATTTTGCCTCGGCGATTGCCTCACGCAGCTCGGGGCCTGCAGCAGCCGTCTTGCCGGCCAAGTCGTCCAGCGCTGCCGCCTGATGACGAATATTGCCGATCCCCGCCAGCCACAGCTCACGCGCCTTGCCCACCAGGTTGCGCCGCGCCTGGGCGAGGAGCGGCGGGATGGTGCGTAACTCACCCGCCAGTTTGGCCGCGGCCGCGGCCGACAACGGGAACGAATACGTCCACAGCTCCACCAAGGCGTGATGGGTCGGCCCTTCGTGGGCCGGGGTGTCGCTCTGGTAGGTCCAGACCGAGGCGTAGAACGCCGGATCACGCGCCCAGGGGCGGAGCACCCTGATGTTGAAATCGAGGCCGTTCATCTCCGCCCGCACCAGGTGATGGTCGACCTGTTGCTCGATCGGCCAACTGTTCGGGTCGATCGCCGCCAACCGCGCCCGGTAACGCTTCAGCTCGACTTGCTGCCTGACCGTCGCCTCAGCGCTGTAGTCCGGCGCGCCGTCGCCCCAGGCCGGTTGCTCGAAGGCGCGCCAGTCGCGGAAAAGCTCGACAAGATCCTGGTAGCTACCGGCTGAATCCCTATCCTGAGCCGCGCTTGCAGCTGCCAGCGTGAGGCCGAGGAGACCTACGAAGAGACGAAGGGCGAGGCGACGAGAGAGGCGCGTTTCGCGCATGGCGAAGCTCCCGGGTTGTTCCGTGTCGAAGGCTCTTTACGCGCAATACTACTCAAGGCTTCTCGGGCTTCCCTGGTCGACCGGAGGACCCGACCTCCGCCAATGCTTCGTCGACCGCGGCCAGCTCGGCTTCACGATCGGCGCACCAGGCCGAGTAGGTCAAGGGCAGCATACGCAGGCCGGCGCGGTTGAACAGACGGTACCGTTCGAGCTCAAAAGCCCCGGCGTACTCACCGGGGTAACCGACCAGATCGATCCCCAGGGACCGGAGACATAGCGATACTCCAGGCAGCCTCCGAACGCACGACCCGGCCTTTCTTGCATCACTTTCAGCCGTCCGCCGTAGAACTCGCGTTTGGAGAACTCGATGATCGGCGGCGGACTGCGGAAGTGCTCGTCGAGCAGGGTGACACGGGTCTGCAACGGTCCCGGCTTGGCCCGCTGACTCTGCTTGAGCTCCTTCTCACTCGCCTGCTCCGGATAGAGGCGGAGATCTTCCGCCGGCACACGATGAAAGGTCCGATCCAACAGGTTGGCCAGCTGCCCCAAGCGCCCGAGGTCGAACGGGGCTTGCGGTAGAGCCTCGGTCAGCGGATCGAGGTCCGCCGCAGGCCTCTCGAACAGCGCGGCGAGAAAAGCGAGCAGAGGGTGATTGATGCGCCGGCGGTCGAGATCGGCGGCGCAAGGGTCTATTCGACCGGGCTGATCCGATACAGCCCGGATTAGCGTCTTCTCCATCAGTAGCAAAACCAGCCGCCAGGCGTCCGCCAGGCTTCACCCGGCCAGCACACCCAGGAGTGACCCATGCCGCGCTCGATCTCCCCCCTTGCTTTCGTTTTCTGTCTCTTCCTACCCGCATCTGCCTTCGCCGCCCCCCTGGCCCACTGGCCCTTCGAGGAGCCGAGTGGCACCACAGTGATTGATACCACCGGCAACGGCCACGACGGCCTGCTGGTGGGCGGTGTCGAACGCGCCGACGGCGCCTCGGGGCTCGGCCTGCGCTTCCCCGGCGCCGGTGACGCCGTCGAAGTGGCCTCGTTCGGCCCCCTCGGACCATTGCACCAACTGTCGATCTCGGTCTGGGCACGGCAGCTCGACCGCGGCGACTTCACCGCCATCGTCGACGCCCGCGACACGCCGCAAGATGGCTACGACCTGTTCTTCTCCAACAACGGCCGACTCTTCATGCGAGTCAACACGTCGATCCTCGAAGGGCCGACGTTCATCGCCGACGATGCCTGGCACCACCTGGTCGGTGTGTGGGACGGCATGAGTCTCACGCTCTACGTCGACGGCACCCTCGACGCCTCGACAACGATCCCGGTCACCACGGTCGAC
>JBCCGX010001494.1:0-2150 GCA_039029035.1 Acidobacteriota bacterium
CGCCACAAGGTACCCACCACGGCCCGGGCGCCGCGGGCCAGGAACGGCCGCGCCAGGCCCCCCAGGCCCTCGCCGCCCTTGGCTGTTGCCACGCTCTCGCAAGCCGAGAGCACGACCAGGGGCCGGAGCGGGAGCGGGGGCAGCTCGCTCCACAGCCGCTCGAGGCTCACCGTTTCCTGCGGCAGTGCCAACCAGCTCCAGCCTGGCCGCTGCGAGTCGGCCGCGGCATGGGTCGCCAGATGGACCATGGCTGCCTCCGGCAGGCAGCGGCGCAGAGTGGACCAATCGGTCGCGGCACACGGTGACATCGCCGTCTCGCCGTAGACCGACGCCACGGCCTCTTTCTCCGCCATCGCGCTCGCGAGGTTGCCCAATCCCAGAGCCGAAAAGCTCTCGAAGGCAGCCGCGAGGACGGGCCCCTGCATTAAGTCTCGGTTCTGGACCGGGAGCGCCGGGGTCAACGACCGCAAGCTTGGCGCCAAGACGACCTCGAAATCCTCGTCCAGGTAGCGTCGCGCCTCGGGGTTCCACAGCCCACGGAATGGCACGCCGTAGAGCTCCGCGTCCGGCACGATGGCAAGACGGCGAGTACCCGCCGGTACCTCGGCCAAAACTGGGCCCACCAGCCCGCCCCAAAGCTCGGCGGTGGTGCGGCGCCAGCTCCTGAGATTGGCCGCCTCGGCCGACTGCCGCACCTCGTCCAGAATCGCCTCGAGCTTCGCAGGTAACGGAAGAGAGACCTGCTTCAACGATCCTGCCGCGAAGATCCAAGCCACCGCCAAACGCTTGCCAGACTCGGCCGAGTCGAGGACCACGATCTCCACCACAGCGCTCTCAGGCGCAAGTTCCTCCACGAACTGCGCCAGATCCGCCTCGGTCATCGCTTCGAAGCGATGGGCCAACCGCGGGGCCAGGCGGTCGCGCATCTCCTCCGCCAACAACAGGGCGCGGACGCTCAGGTCGTTCCCACTCTCCGCCAGGTACAAGCTGATCAACCGCTCGAAGACGTCGCGCAGGGCGCCGGGCGTGCCGGCCTCGGAGGCCTCGGGCCGGAACCGTTGCGTGTCATCCCAAAGACGCAAGCTCAGCAAGCTCGCCTCGAGCTCCGCCCGAGCCGCAGGAGCCATCCCGAGCCGGGTC
Source organism: Acidobacteriota bacterium (assembly GCA_039029035.1). GTDB lineage: Bacteria > Acidobacteriota > Thermoanaerobaculia > Multivoradales > J023 > JAAELT01. The sequence continues at coordinate 1,141 of JBCCGX010001494.1, forward strand.
AACACATCTACACGGCCGGCGCGGGCTTTGGCAACGGAGACTGGGGAAGCCATCGCATCGAAGCCCTCGATCACCTGCTTGTAGAGTCGATCGGCGGCGTCGAGGTTTCGCGCGGAGGGCTCACGCTGGAGCCATTTTGCCTGAACCATCGCGAGATCGAGCTCCGTGCGGTTCTTCTCCCTCGATGCAGGGATGAGCTCGAGATCTCGCGCGGCCGCCGCCAGCTCCTTCTTCGCCCAGCTCGGGCTCGGCGCCTCTCGGGCCAGGCGGATGCGGGCATCGACGGCACACCAGGGCCGATCCGGCATGTCGCGACAGGCCTCCGCGGCTTCGCTCCACAGCGCATTGGCTGCCGCCGGCGCGACGCTGGCCACGACATTGCCTGCCACCCAGTAGGCCGCATGGCGCCGCAACGGGTCGCGTAGGTCCTCCGCGACGGCCAAGACATCCGCCAACTCTGCCAGCGCTTCGTTGAGCCGGGCCAAGGCGCCCAAGATTTCCGCTCGCATCACGCGGGCGTCGGCCGCCTGATTCGCATCACCGAGGGTCTCAAAACGCCGGGTCGCATCGGCATAGAGGTCAGCTGACGCGGCCAGCCGGCCGTCGAGGCTGGTGCGATGGGCTAACGTCCGGGTTGCCGCCGCGACCATCGCCGGTTGCCCCGCCGCGTTCGCTTCGTCGATCAGAGCGCGGATCTCGGCCTGCGGCGAAAGCGGCTCACGGCGAAGCGCTGCAAGCTTGGCCTCGAGCGCCGTCGGCTCGGCGCCGGCAGCTGCCCTCCGGATCCGGCCCAATCGATGTTCGAGACGATCCAGTCGGGCCTGCGCTTCTCTCGCCCAGCCGGACTGGCGATCCTTCTCCAAGTAGCATCGCCAAGTCTTGGCCGCCTGTCTGGGGAGATGCAGCGCTTCGAGGGCCAGGGCCTTGTTGAACAGAGCTTCCTGCGCCCCAGGCGCCAGCTCGAAGGCTCGCGCCGCAGCCTCGAGTGCGTCGAGCCGATCGCGGAAAGC
>JBCCGX010001495.1:0-2148 GCA_039029035.1 Acidobacteriota bacterium
CGAGGGCAGAAAGCCGGCGAGGGAGTAAACCCCGGTCAAAGTGCCGGTCTTGAGCTGCACGCCGTTGCGCGCGGTGAGCAGGTGACGGTAGGGGTAAAACGCCCGCACGACCCGCGCCAGGGCCCGTGGGGTGATGCGATTCTGGCGCGAGATGCCCGAGCCTTCGACGACTTCGAGCTCGCCGGGATCGAGGCCGACCTCGTCGACCAAGAACTGCTCAAGGACCTCGGCACCTTTCGCACGGGTGGCCGGTTCGCCTCTGGCCTCGAGTCCGAGGACCAGGAAGAGCTGGTTGGCGATGAAATTGTTGGAGTACTCCATCATTGCCGCGATGACGTCTTCCAGTGATCGACTGTTGGTGTGGGTGTAGATCAGGCGATCCTCGGCGGTGACCGGCCGAGTCGAGATGTCTCCGGTCACCGGATGGCCTCGCTGGGCTAGGAAGGCGGCCGCCAACTCGCCCGCGTAGCGCACCGGCACGTCGCGGTCGCGCGAGATGTTGATCCGGTGCTTGCCACGTCTGAGCTTGGCCCCGAGACGCCGGGCGGTGGGCGTCAGCGGCGTCTGGGACTCCGCCGACCGCACCCGGCCACCGGCTTCGACCCGCACATGGATGGTGTTGAAATTGACCGCCAGGGGACCGTTCGAGGCATTGTATGGATCGAGAGACTTGGCGATACCGGGGATCTCGACCTCTGCCTCGAAGGCCGAAGTGTCGAGGTAGAGGTTGCGAATCGAACGCGGCAGCGCTCCTGTGTCGGCCAACGCTCGAGTGATCAACGGCCACTCCTCTGACACGAGGTAGGGGTCACCGTAGCCTCGCAGGGTCAAATCGCCGGTCGGGCTGAGATAGAACTCCGTCTTGAAGCGATAGTCGAGGCTGAGAATCTCGATCGCCGCCAGGGCGGTCGCGATCTTGAGCGTCGACGCCGGTACGAACGCCTCACCGCTGCGATGGCCGTAGAGCACTTCGCCGCCGTGGGTCACGACGATCCCGCCGTTGTCGAGATAACGATGCACGCCGGGAATCGAGGCGGTTCGAGACGGATCTGCCTGGGCGGTCGGCGCGGCAAGCAGCGCCAGTAAGACGCAAGGGATGGGCAATCTTCGCATCACACCTCTGGATACGTTGTGCAGGGTCTCGGAGGTTCGTTCTTCGTCTCAGGCCGCTGGGCGCTGCAGGCGCGCCGCGAGCTCGTGATCCATCTGCCCCCTCGGCGTCGGCACTTCGAGCTCTTCGTAGAATTCGCAACGATCGATCAGCTCACCGAGCAAAACCGAGACCAACGCCCAAGCCGTCCAATGCTGGGCGCCGGTCAGCGCAAGCCCTAGCGGCACGGCGAAGCCCAGGCCCAAACGGGCTGCGCTCCATGCCCAGCGCACCGTCTTGCCTCGCTGTCGGCGGAGGACTTTGCGCCACAGATAGAGCACCAGCTCGATCAGTGCCACCGCCCCAGTAGCCCAAGGCTTGCCGAGCAACAAGGCGGTCAATAAAGCACCCGTAAGGACGACATCGGCGCTGTGCAACAGCCGTGCTTCCGGCGGTCGGACCAAGTCGTAAACCCGGTCGATGGCGTAGAGCGCGGCCAGCCCACAAAACCCCGCAGCAGGTGCTAGCCAAGGTGTGGTCGGCATCAGAAAGTCGAGGGTGGCGAGGCCGGCGAAGGCCGAAAACAAAGCGATCTCGCGGCTCAGCCACGAATGACGCCAGTTCAAGAGAGCCCGCCAGGCGCGCAGTGGCTTTCCAAGGTGCGCGGTGCTCGCCCCCATGCCTAAAGCCGCCAAGGAAAAGAAGGCCCAAGGCGAGAGCTCGAACCACGGCGAGCCGGCCGCGTCAGCGACGAACGCTGCGACCAGCAGCGCGGCGATCCAAGTGAACGCGACCAGAGGCCATTCCTTGCGCAACGAGATCTTGCGCGTTGCTTGGTCCGTCTCGGCGGTCGCCCCATTTTGGGGAGTGCCACCGGTCTCGACCACCGAGCGCCGCCATGGGACGAAGCGGATCGCCGGACCGGGTGCCAGGGTCGGCAGACCGACCCCCTCCTCGATGGGCGACAGCTCGTCCATTGGGCCGAAGCCCAGAGCGCCAGTCGGGCACTGTTCGACACAGGCCGGCTGCAAACCTTCCGCCTGCCGATGACCACAGAA
>JBCCGX010001496.1:0-2144 GCA_039029035.1 Acidobacteriota bacterium
AGGCGACCACGGTGCTAAGCCGGACCTCGAGAAACTGACGCAGCTTAGTGTTCGGCTACAACAGGCGCGTTTGCGGCGCAGCAGCAAGTATCGCAACCACGCCTTCGTGGCGGCCTGCCTGAAGCACCTCGACTCCCTGCGCTACGACGACGCCGGAACAGCCGCCAAGCTGGCCGCCACCGTAGCGATCCACCTCGTACCCAAGCTCCCCGGACCGCAACCCGAGCGCCTCGCCTTGCAGTGTCTCGCTTTGGGCATCTACGGCTCGGCGCGTCGTGTGAAGGGGCGGTATCCGGCGGCAGCGGCGGCCTTCCGGCTAGCCTTGGAGATCAGTCGAGATCACCAATTGCTGAAGCAGCAAGCCGAGCTCTTGCAACGTGCCTCCTACCTGCTAAAAGACTTCGGCCAGTTTGAGCGTGCACTGGAATTCCTGCGGGTAGCGCTCGAGATCTGCGTCGACCGTGGCTCGCGGGCAGGGATCGGCAAGGTCCAAGTAGATCGCGGAATGATGCTTTGGTACCTGGGGCGATTCGACAAAGTCGTAACGGTTCTTCAGCAGGCCTTGCGTCATTTCTCGGATAGCAGACATATGCTGCCTCACACCCTGTTCACTGCCTACCAACTACTGGTCTACGCTTTCGAAGAGCTTGGCCAGCACCGGGCAGCGCAACGTTGCCTGCGAGAGGCAGTTCGCATTCCAGGTCTGGAGCGCGGCTTCTACTGGGCCGAGCTGTGCTGGCTCCAGGGCAGCTTGGCGTTCAAGCATGGCCAGGTGCAGGACGCCGAAACTTACTTGCAGCAAGCTCGGGCCGGCCTGTCCGGCGCTGGTAAGCCCGGGCAACAAGCGCTGGTCTCCCTCGATCTGCTCGACGTGCTCCTCGCTCTGGGCAAGTTGGAGGCGGCCTGCGAGCTGGCGAAAGATATGGCCTGCCTGTTGGACACCTTCGAGGCCAACCCACTGGCCGAACAGGCGATCGTCAAGCTCATCCGCCCCGCCCTGACGGGCCGGATGACGCGGAGCTTGGTGGCCGAGGCGCGGGTCGCGCTCAAGCTGGGACGTACCTCGTTTCAGCCCGCGCCTGCCGACCACTAGCCGTGCGGCTCGACAATCGGCCCGAGCTCCAGCGGTCCAGCGAGACCGCCGCACGGCTCGAAAGCGGACCCCCGTTTTCTCGCCCTTCCGCCACGGCCACTGGGTTCGACCAATGGCCCGAGTCTCTCTGCCGACATCGCTCTCTCCTCGGCACGTACCAACATCTCCATCCTCCTGGCGAGGGGTCGCTCCCAGGCCTCATCGCCTGCCAGCGCCCGCTCGAATCACTGAACCGTACCGCGTCTTTCCCGGCCGCTGAGGAGACAAGAGAATCTCTATTATACAGAGACACAGAGCTAAATCATTCCCGCGCGATAGGCGAGATAGTTCGATAGCAGCGAGCTTTTGTTGTTTTGTCCCAAACACCCCGAGTTTTTCTCTCGGCATCGAAATCTCTGGCCCACCAGAGGGCTCGGACGGCGGAATCGTCGAACTGGCCTAAGGTCTGTCGCGGGAGGTTCGAAGATGAACGAACAGAAGATACTCAAAGCCCTCTACGCCACCGTCAATCAGCTCGAATACCAGCTGGCTCAGCTGGGTGACGATCTGGCCTTCCAGGTGAGGCCCGGCGGCGGCCTGGAGATCGTGCACCGCTCGCGCGACGATCGATCCGCCGAGCCAACCAAGGTCGTCGCCCAGCTGCGTGGCGCCGACCCGCTGCTGTGGCAGGCCGAGAGACCGGAAGGCGGTCTTGTTCTCGGCATGCCCTACGGTGAGGCAGAGCCCCGCTGCGTTCGCAGCGGCCGGGAGCTGCCGCGCGGTGCTCCGGTGGACCTCTACTTCAGGGGCCAGCCGATCGATGTGGAGCATGCCTACTCCATCTCGCCCCACCTGGTCCTGCTCCACGGCCTGGCAACAACCTTTGATGCCCTGCTCCTGGAGTTGTGGCTGCGCATGCCGCGGGCCGTCCGTCAGACCAGCGAGGACGAGGACGGTAGCGCACCAGAGAACCCGATCGCTGCCCAGGTGCGCGACTGGTTCCGCGAGCTTGGCTTGACCGACCGTGAGCCCTTACCGAAAACCGACGACATCCCGGAGGAAAACTGAGCGC
>JBCCGX010001497.1:0-2144 GCA_039029035.1 Acidobacteriota bacterium
ACCCGGAAGTAGAGCAGCGGGGAGAGCGCCGCGATCAGCACCAGGGCAGCCGCTGCCTTGAGTCGCAGCTCGCCGGGGCCGAGGAGGCGCAGCAGATCCTCCCGTAAATCGCGCCGCCACAAGCGCCAGCCGGGCTTGGCTGGTGCTTCGGTCGCTCGAGGCGGCTCCTGCAACTCGTCGCGATCCAGCAGAGCCTCGACCAACGCGTCGGGCGCGTCCAGCTCGGGCATGGCGGCGAAGGCCTGATCGAGCTGGCTGACGGATTCGAGCGCGGCGAAGCACTCGTCACACCCTTCGAGATGGTGCTGCATCGCCTCGTGGTCCTGCAGCCCGGCGGGCCCTGCTGCGCCCAGAATATCTTGCACTCGGCGGCAGATTCGACTCATGAGCTCACCTCCGCTTGCCGCTGATGGCGGGCCAACGAGCCGGCGAGGGCCAGCCGGGCACGCCGCAGATGGGTCTTGACCGTGTTGACCGGAATGTCCAGCACGCCAGCCACCTCCTTCAGAGACAGCTTCTCCACACAGGCCAAAAGCACCACTTCGCGCTGCACCCGGCGCAGGCGGCCGAGCTCGCCGTGGACAAAGACCGCTGCCTCACGCGCTGCCGTCTGGCGCTCGCCGTCCGGTGTCGGATCCGGCATCTCCAACCCGGGCGCCTCGTCGATGGCCGGGGCGCTGAAAACGAGCTGGCGCACCCGGCGCTTGCGCAGGTGGGTGCGGATGGTGTTGGAGACGATGGTGAAGATCCAAGGATGCGCGGGTCGATCGGCTTGATAGCTCGCCGCCGCGCGGTGGATCTTGATAAAGATGTCTTGGAAAAGGTCGTCGCGGTCCGCCGGATCGACCCCGCAGCGCGACAGGTAGGAGTACACCGGCGCGCGATACTGCGCCACCAGAGCGGCGAACGCTTCCGAGTCGCCCTCTCGGTGGCGTAGCAACAGCTGCCGCTCCTCGCCGCGATCTTTCGGCCCTGCTTCCTCAGCCGCAGCCGACCTCTCCGGTGTCGCTTCCTGGCTCCGAATGCTCTGCGCCATCAGATCTCGCGCCATCAGGTCTCGCGTCATGCCTGTCATCTGGGCTTCTGCCGTCATATTGTCCCCCTACTCGCGAGCCGGCGAACGGTTTCAAAGAATTTCGACGGCTCGCGAGCCGGAATCGTTCCCGCCGTCTTGGCAGGGGGCGGCCGAGCGAAGGTCGCAGGGACTGGCCGAAACACGATCCGAACGATCGCGGCCGTCGCGGCGACTTGCCGGAAACGAAACCAACCTCTCGCGGCACCCGCGGCGGCTTTTCAGAGGACAATCCAACTCCCCGCGGCACCCGCGGCAACTTGCCGAAGAAAAAGCCATCCCCGCGCGGGACCCGCGGCGACTTGCCCGAGAAAAAGGAAACTCCGCGCGGGACTCGCGGCGGCTTACCGGAGATTTCGAAAGCCACGATCATCGGTCGCAGCGACTTAGCAAACGTAACCGACCAGGATCGCGACACTCGTTTCTTGGAATCTTCCGTTACCTAAAGGGCACACGAGTGCCGTTTCTCGCAATCCCGCGTTACCGAAAGGGCAAACGAGTGCCGAGGCAACCTGCAGACAGAATCTCCAAGGGCACGCGATACCTGCGACCCGACAATCCGTCCTTGACTGGGTATAATCGGAATCACTAATTCCGATTTCGGCCCAAAATTGGAATTAGCGATTCCAAAACGGCCCTTCGAACCACCATGCGCCCAACGCTTCTTTCAGCTACCCAGCTTCGACCCAATGCCGGGCTCTTCGAATGGCTTCAGACGGACTGACTCGTCGCGCGACGCGGTCGCGGCTCGAGGATGCCGTGGCGCTCGACGATGACGTGGAGCAGCATGCCGGCGATCACAGCCTGCAACAGGGCGATGGCGGAAGGCTCTAGCATGGGCCAGATCCGATGGCTGGAAAAGAAACCGACCACAGTGCCGAGAGCGACGATCGCTAGAAGCCCGTAAGCCACCCGCGGGCCGAGCTTCGGTTGCACCAGCCACCAGATGACCAGGGCAACGGGTAGCCGATGCAGGATGACGGCAAAGGCCAGCCAGCCATCCCCTGCGGCGTGGCCACCATGCTCGGCGACCGGCGTGAAGAGCGCCAAGCCATCGAGTACGGCATGGAGC
>JBCCGX010001498.1:0-2143 GCA_039029035.1 Acidobacteriota bacterium
CGCTGCATGACCTCGGCCTCACGCGCATCGAGTGGTGCTGGCTTGCGCAGCACGTTGTCTGGCACCGCGATCTTGCCGACGTCGTGCAGGGTGGCGGCAAGCTGCAGTTTCTCGAGGTCGGCCCGGGAGAGTCCCATCTCGAAGCCCAAGAGCAGAGAGTAGAGCACCACTCGCCGGACGTGGCCACCGGTGTAAGGGTCACGCTTCTCGATCGCCTCGGACAACGCGGTGACGGTATCGACGAATTGCCCCTTCAGGAGAGAGTAGAGGCGCGCGTTGTCGATCGCTTGCCCGAGGGGCGCGGCGAAGAGCCGCATGCGCTCGAGATCGTCGTCCGAGAAGGTCAGCTTGCCGATCGGGTTGAGTAGCTGCAGGACGCCGATCACCCGACCGTGGGCCAACAGAGGCACTGCCAGGACCGCCTTGGTTCGAAACGTGCCGCTCAGGTCGCCCCGCCAGTCCGGGTCGGCGTTGACATCGTCGACGATCTCGCCGACGCCGGACGCCGCCACCCGGCCAACGATGCCGTTGCCCATCGAGACTCGGCGATGCCGTATCTCTTCGGCCGCAGAGCCGCGCACGACGCGGAAAAAGAGCTCGCCTCGACCTGCATCAACCTCCCAGATCGAGCTGGTCTCGGCCCGACAGAGCTTCTCTGCCCGGTCCATGGCGAGCTCGAGGACATGCTCGATGTCCAAACTACTGGCGAGCTCGACACTGATCTCGAGCAGGCTCTCGTACTCCGCCAGGCGTTGATGGATCTCCGCTACGGCCATGATCACAAGCTGAAAAGGGAGGCCCCAGTATAGCGCAAAATCACTGGCCAGGTCTTATCCAAGGCAAAAAGGCCGCGCCGAAGCGCGGCCTTTTCGAGTCCTCTGGCGTGGTTCTAGAAGCGGGTCCCGATCCAGAAGTCCGTCTCGAACCCGCTGGTCGAATCCTGCAGGTCGTAGCGTTTGGCGAAATCCCAGTTGAAGTTCAAGCCAAAGAGTCGAGCGGTAATTCCGAAGCCGTAGGAAGCGACTGCGTCTTCCAGGCGGTCATCGTCGTCGATGAAATCGAAGCTGTTGACCTCCGGGAACCAGGCGCCGCCGATATCGAAGAAGGCAACACCCCGGATGCCCTGGAAGGCGATGAACGGCAGCACCAGTTGGTCGATGAGCGGAAAGCGGAACTCGACATTGCCGTAGAAGGCACGGTAGCCACCGATGGTCCGCAGACGAAACCCGCGAACCGTATCTCGCCCGCCGATGTAGTAAGGCTCAGGGGCGTTGCCGGTGGAGGAGTAGCCGAAGAGGCGAAAAGCGAAGTTCGTTCGCCGCGTGATCGGCAGATACTTGCGGGCGTCGAGGATGATGTTGCTCACCAGGGTGTTGCCGTCGGTGTTGCCGAAGGCTGGTGTGACGCCCTGGATGGCAAACTGAAACAGCTGCTCGGGGCTGATATCGAAGCCTTCCTTCTCGATATCGGGCGCCCAGGAAGCCTGGACACGCACGCGATGACCACCGGCCGGTCCCCATTGGTTGTAGATCGTCGTATCGGAGGTAAACCCGGCGCTGAGCTGAGGATAGACATCGGAGCGCGGCGCAATGACCAGCCCCACGTTACCCGAGCTGTCGACCGCCGAGGCGAAGGTGTCGAATTCCCGAAAATAGGCGCCACCCGTGAGCTCGACGCGGCGGTTGAAGGACAGTGGGAAGATGCGGATGTACTCCGCGCCGGTAATGCCGTAGACCTGCTCGCGATCGAAGTCGGTCAACAGGCCGAGGGAGTTGAACTCGGGTTGGAAAGTGAACACCCGTCGATCGAAGACGCGGCCGGCCCACTGATTGCGCTTGCGCTGGTTGAAGTAGATGGCATCGAAGTCCGACAGGGCATCGACCGCTGCGACGTTGAGGATGATCCGCCGATCACCGAGGTAGTCGGAGAAGCTCAGGAGGACCCGGCCGAGGAAGACCTGATCACTATCGATACCGATCGACTGCTGCGCATCCTCGAGGAAGAAGTTGAACCCGCCGTAAGGGTCGATCTTTTCTTCGTCGACCGTCACCTCGATATCCGGCTCGAAGCGCTCGATGTCGGCCATCGTCGCCGGCTCGCTGGCGATCTGAACCGGTACCGGCTCAGAGATCGGCTCCTCGAC
>JBCCGX010001499.1:0-2141 GCA_039029035.1 Acidobacteriota bacterium
GCCGGAATCCCCGCCTCGCCAAATGACGTCGAGTCGGTGTTGCGCCCGCGGCCGAGGTCGACGGGGCTCCAAGGCCGATTCGTCGCCTTGGCGACCAGATCGAGCGTCGCCATCAGGCGAGGGTCGGCTGTCTCGGCCCACACCTTGGTCGCGCCGAGACCCAGCGAGTCGAGATTGACCATCGCCCGCACCTTCTCTCCCGCTGAGGGCGACAGCTGGTCGACATAGAACAGGGACCCGATCCGCCCCTCCTCTTCGTCGGTAAACCCGATGAAGACAAAGGTGTAGCGCCGCTGCGGCCGGCTCAGGCTGGCATAGAGACTCGGTAACAGCGCCGCACCCGACCAGTTGTCCACCGCGCCCGGGCTGGACGGCACCGAATCAAAGTGAGCACCGACGATGATCCTCTGATCGGTCGACCCCGGTAACGTGCAGATGACATTCGGGTGCCTCGACCGGCGAACCTTTTGTAATACCAAGTGCTCCGGTGGGCAGCCGGCTTCGGCAAACAGCGCTGCGAGCTCCTTCGCCCGCTTGGCGTCCCCCGACCTGATGCGTGAGAAGCGCTCTGCGATCACCGACGGGTCGACCTCGACGAACCTGAGCGGCTCTGCGGACGAATTGCCCGTGCCGAAGAGGAGCAGCACGAAGCCAAGCCACCCGCAACAGTTTCTCGCCGAGGCCCGCGCCAAAGTCTCGACCCCGAGCTCGATCAAAAGACTCAGTCCGTGAGGTCTTGAGGAGCGAGCAGCCAGCGAACGGGGTGGAGCTACATGTTGTCTCGGATGGCGCAAAGTGTGCAGGAACATAGCATTGAGCCAGGTCGAGCCTGGCTGGCCCTAGACGCCCTGGACTACGTTCCGCAGGCTCCTTGCCCAGAGCGCCAATGGCCGACCCAGGTCACTTCCTTTTCTGCAGTTACAGTCCACTAGCATGAATTGCCGGCGTTTCGGGCGCAACCCAATGGGGAACATCGCCCATTCAGACGTCGCGTCTGGGACCGTAGGCGCCTAGTCTAGAAAAGACAGTCTTGACACCTCCAGCAAGGCGATCCGGGAAGGTGGCCCGACGAAAATCCATGCTGAAACCACCAAGCCACCCGGCGGATCGAGCGCAGCCAGCGCCTGGAGGGCGGGCCTCTCGGACGCCCTTGGCGGCGCCACGCTCACCCCTGCGAGCGATCGGGCCGCCCGAGCCCAGGCACGCTGGACGCGGCGGGCCACGCGGGGGCTTGCTCGAGGGTCACCGGAGCTCGTCAAAAAGCAGGCGGAAAACAGAAGCAGAGGATCCAGACGAGGCGCATCGTAGGCTCTGGTCAGACGAGTGCGGCGGCACTCAATGTGGCTGATGCCACAAGATACGCTGGTTGCGCCTGCTTCTCCGTAAGGTCGGGTGAATCGGCCAATCTTTGAGAATACCTCGAATATAGTCGGCCCCGATCGAATATATCTATTCAAGCATCTGGCGAGCCTCAGCCCAGCGATGGCGGTCCGAGAGGAGGCACAGACTACGGATGACTCGACGCGGATCTCGAACCCGGGGACCGGCCAGCGGCCTCGAGGACACGATCCGGGCGGCGATTGCCGAGGTAGCACCGGCCACGGCGATCGAACGGGTCACAACCCTGGAGCGCATGATCGACGACGCCTTGTGGCAAGACCGGCTGTGGAGCATCGTCTTCGCAAGCTTCGCCTCGATGGCGCTGTTGCTCGCCGCGATCGGGATCTATGGCGTGCTCGCCGACAGCGTCGCCCAGCGCACTCGGGAGATAGGCATCCGCATGGCCCTGGGGGCCCTGCCGCGCGACGTGATCCACCGCGTCACCCGCCAAGGGCTGCTCTTGGTCACCCTCGGTCTCGGCGCCGACCTGCTCGCCACGCCATGGATCAGTCGCGCTCTCGAAGCCGTGGTCTTCGGCGTCGAATCGACGACCACGACCTCGGCGGTTTCGGCGGTCCTGTTCCTGTTCGGCGCCGCCTTGCTGGCGTGCCTTCTCCCCGCGCTCCGCGCCGCGCGCGTCGATCCGCTCGAAGCGCTGCGCGACGAGTAGACCGATTGAACTATCGACTCTCGCGGGTGGCTTCGGGCTGTTCGAGGCGCACGATACGGTCCGCCTCGAAGGGACCGTGGCTCGATCGCGA
>JBCCGX010001500.1:0-2139 GCA_039029035.1 Acidobacteriota bacterium
CCGTTGACCGCCGCGAGGGTCAGCTCGTCGTTGAGCCGAGGCCGGATCTCGTCTTCCGGCAGCATCACGCTGAGCATCGCGCCCTCGGGCAGTGCGTCGAGCAGGCGGCCACGCTCGACCACCAGGCCGAGGGCGTCATCGAGCTCCATCACCCCGGCCAGGCAGGCGGCGGTGATCTCCCCCAGGCTGTGACCGAGCAGCGTCTCGGGTGTCAGTCCCCAGGCCATCCATTGTCGGGCGAGGGCGTACTCGAAAGCGAAGAGCAGCGGCTGGGTGAGCCAGGTCTCGTTCAGCTGGCGGGCAATCTCCGGGGCGTCGTCGGTCGGTGGCTCGATCGCATGCCGCAGGTCGAAGTCCAGGGATGGTCTCAGGATCTCGGCGCAGCGATCGAAGTGGTGGCGAAACGTGGTCTCGCCGCGGTAGAGATCGCGCCCCATGCCGACCTTCTGCACCCCCTGCCCGGGCAGCAGATAGACCACTCCGCGGCGCTCACCCGCCGGCGCCTCGCCGCGCAGGGCCCGCGGTGCCGGTTCGGCCAGGATCTGGGCAGCTTCGTCACGGTCGCGGCAGACTACGATACGCCGCTGGCGGAAGGCCTTGCGGCCGACGGCGAGGGTGTAGGCCGTATCCGCCAGGGGCTCGTCCGCCATGCGCAGGTGCTCAGCCAACCGCTGGGCGACCTGATCGAGCGCGGTCGGCGTGCGGGCCGAGAGGGTGAGCAGCTGCCAGGGCCGACCGGCATCGGAAGTGGCTCGAATCGGTGCTTCCTCGACCACCGCGTGCACGTTGGTGCCGCCCATGCCAAAGGAGCTGACACCGGCTCGCCGTGGTTCGACGCGGCCGAGCGCATCGTTGTTGTGCCACGGGCGTAGCTGCCGGTTGACGAAGAAGGGTCCGGAGGCGAAGTCGATCTGCGGGTTAGGGCTCTCGAAGTGCAGGCTCGGTGGGATCTCGCGCTGCTCCAGGGCCAGAGTGGTCTTGATGAGCCCGGTGACGCCGGAAGCGGTGTCGAGGTGGCCGAGGTTGGTCTTGACCGAGCCCAAGGCGCAGGCGCTGCGGCGGCTCGAACCGAACGCGCGCTCGAGGGCCGCTATCTCGATCGGGTCGCCGAGGGCGGTGCCGGTGCCGTGGGCCTCGACATAGCTCAGCGAGTCTGCGTCGACGTCTGCGTCGGCCAGCGCGTCGGCGATGACCCGAGCCTGCCCCTCGACGCTCGGTGCCGTGTAGCCGGCCTTGAGGGCACCGTCGTTGTTGATCGCCGAGCCGCGGATCACGGCCCGGATGCGGTCGCCATCGGCCTGGGCTCGCGACAGGGGTTTGAGCAGCACCATGCCGGCGCCGTTGCCGTCGACGATGCCGTCAGCGCGGGCGTCGAAGGCCCGGCAGTGGCCGTCGCCCGAGTAGATCATCCCTTCCTCGTGCAGGTGGCCCGCGTGATGCGGTACCTGGATACATGCCGCACCGGCCAGCGCCATCTCACATTCCCCGCGCCGCAAGCTGGCGCAGGCGAGGTGCACTGCGGCCAACGAGGTCGAGCAGGCACTCTGGACGTCGAGGCTCGGACCGGTGAGGTCCAGCTTGTAGGACACGCGGGTGGTGACGAAGTCTTTGTCGCCGCTCAAGTGCAGCTGGTACAGCTCGCCGCTGTCGGCGATTTCCGGCCGCGCCGCCAGCACGTGCTGCTCGTAGGTGTTGCCGCTGACGCCGCCGAAGACGCCGATGCGCCCATCGGTCTGACCCGCAGGGTAGCCGGCGTCCTCGAGCGCTTCCCAGGCGCATTCCAGGAAGAGACGTTGCTGCGGATCGAGGAACTCGGCCTCGCGCGGGCTGTAGCCGAAGAAGGCGGCGTCGAAGTGCTCGATGTCGTCGAGCACGCCGCGAGCCTTGACGTAGTCGGGGTGGTGGACCAGATCCGGGTCGATCCCTGCTGCCAGCAGTTCGTCGTCGTCGAAGAAGGTGATCGACTCGATCCCGGCCCGCAGGTTGACCCAGAGCTCAGCCGGGCTCGCGGCACCGGGGAAGCGGCCGGAGAGGCCGATGATGGCGATCGGCTCGCGTGACCGATCCGTCGCCGTGAGGTTCTCTTGTCGGGCCGACCGCTCGTCGAGATCCGCGCCGCTGTTCTCTGACGGGTGGCCG
>JBCCGX010001501.1:0-2134 GCA_039029035.1 Acidobacteriota bacterium
AAGCCGATGGAGACGCTGATGCATCCGCAACCGAACCCCATAGTAGACCTCGGTAACAGGTGGCAGATGATGCTCGCGCTCGGCCTCTTGGTCTGCGGGTGGCTTGCGGCGGTGCCGGCGGCAGCGTCCCAGACGGAGTCGAGCCCCTCGACTTGCCGGGCGTTGGTCAATATTGCCGGAGTCCCGGGCGAGCCCGAGGGAGACCTCGAAGACGGCGCCATGGTGGATTTCGTCGTCGATCTGCGCGTCGGTGACCAGGCCTCGGTGGAGGTCGGCCGCGGCATGGTGGTGCGGGACGGCGACACGACCTATGCCTTGCAGCGGATCGCCACCGAGCGGGAGGAGACCGGCCCGGCGGGCACGGTGATGGAGCGACGCTGGAACGACCTCGTGGCCACCCGCCTGCCGGATGGTGAGCCAAAGGTGTGGTTAGCGGGCGAGCCGGAGCGGGTGTTCCCGCCCGAAGGCAACGACTATCCTTACGAAGCCTACCGGTTCTACTCGGTGACGAATCTCGTCGGGCCTTACCTGTCGATCCAGGACAGCATCCATGGCTTCACCGGTGGACCCCATGGCTACACCGACGACACCTTCAGCCTCGTTCGTGCGCCGGCAGCGCAACCCGTTGCGGCGGATTTTCTCGGCGACGAGGCGATGGCGGCGATGGTGACGGCGGTGCGCCTGGCGGGGGAGGCGCGGAATGAGGGCGGCGATAGCGCGGAGAGCGATCTGGACCCGCCGGAAGACCTTTCGGAGGCCGGGCTGTCCTTTGGCCCGGACGGTCGTCTGCAACTGAGCACGGTGTTGTTCTGCTGCACCTGGGCGGAGAATCACAACCAGCTACAGGTCGATGCGACCTTGGCCGAGGTGCCGGAGTCGCTGCAGCCGTATCTGACTCTCGCCGCGGCGCCGGAGGGGGATCAGGGTTGGTGGATCGAAGCGCCAGACGGCTGTGGTGCCTTGCGGCTGGCTGACGGTAGTGAGGGGCTCAAGGTGCGCGAGGGGCGAGGGGGGGCGTCGCAAACCGTGCGGCTGCCGGGACTGGAACCACAGCGGCTTCTCGGTGTGTACTGGATTCCAGCGGACGATCCCTTCGCCGTCTCGATGCTGCCCAAGGCGCCCTGAACCGGCTGGCCAAGGCCGGTCGATCTGCCGGGGCCGGGTTGCCGGTGGCGCGCCGGCGGCACGATGAGCTAGCCTTGCAGCATGGCTAAACGCAACGTCGGCATCCTGATTTTTCCCAACGTTGAGGTTCTCGATTTCGCCGGCCCGTACGAGGTCTTTTCGCGCGTGGTGACGGCGGATGTCCCGCCGCCGGCCCAGCCATCGGAGGACGATGACCACGTGCCGTTTCGGGTGTTCACTGTGGCACAGACGACGGAGCCGGTGCTCGCGATCGGCGGACTGCGGGTGATTCCCGAATACAGCTTCACCGACGCGCCGCCGATCGACGTGCTGGTGGTGCCGGGCGGGTACGGTACGCGGCCGTTGCTCGAAGACCCGGCGATGCTCGATTGGGTGCACAACGCGGCGGAGGGTGCCGAGACGGTGACCTCGGTGTGTACCGGGGCGCTGCTCTACGCCAAGCTCGGGCTGCTCGCTGGCCGGCGGGCCACCACCCATTGGGGTGCGCTCGACCTCCTGGCGGGGCTCGATCCGACGATCCAGGTCGACCGCGAGAGCCGCTGGGTGGATGATGGCATCGTCACCTCGGCCGGGGTTGCTGCCGGGATCGACATGGCGCTCTATGTCGTCGAGTCTCTCTGCGGGGCTGAGACCGCCGAGCGCACCGCGCGCTATATCGAGCTCGTCCGCCACGGCCCTGACGAACGGCGGTACTGAAGCCGAGTTGACGATGGGTTGGGCGAGTCATTACATCGAGAAGCTGAAGCAGGGTGAGACGGTGCAGTTCCGCCCCCGTGGCCACTCCATGCAAGGCAAGATTCGCTCGGGTCAGCTGTGCACCGTCGAACCGGTCGATCCGGCCACGCTGGAGGTTGGCGACATCGTGCTGTGCAAGGTGCGGGGCACGGAGTATCTGCATCTGGTGAAGGCGATTCGCGGCCCGCAGTTCCAGATCGGCAACAACCGCGGTCGGATCAACGGCTGGGTGACGGCGAAGTCGATCTTTGGC
>JBCCGX010001502.1:0-2132 GCA_039029035.1 Acidobacteriota bacterium
CACCGCCTATGCCGACACCGAAGTCGCCATCCAGGCAATCAACGACGTGCAGCTCGACTATTACCTGATGAAGCCCTGGGATCCACCGGAGGAGAAGATCTATCCGGTGCTCGACGAGCTGCTCTTCGACTGGCAGTTGACTTACCGGCCCGATTTTCGCGGTATCCGCGTCGTCGGCTTCCAGTGGTCGCCCAAGTCCCACCACCTGAAGGACTTCCTGAGCGGCAACCTGGTGCCCTACCGCTGGTACGACGTCGAGGGCGAGGGCGAGGCCCTGCTGGCCGAGTTCGAGCTGGAGCGCAGTCAACTGCCGGCGGTGATCCTCGAAGACGGCGAAGTGCTGGTCGATCCCCAGCTGGCCGATGTCGCCACCCGCGCCGGCATCCGCTCCACCGCCGCCCAGGAGCTCTACGACGTGGTCATCGTCGGCGCTGGACCGGCGGGCCTGGCGGCAGCAGTCTACGGCGCCTCCGAAGGGCTGCGGACGCTGCTGGTCGAGCGTCGCGCCCCCGGTGGCCAGGCCGGCACCTCGAGCCGGATCGAGAACTATCTCGGCTTCCCCACCGGGCTATCCGGCGCCGAGCTGGCGCGGCGGGCCATCACCCAGGCCCGGCGCCTCGGCGCCGAGCTCATGGTGCCCCACCAGGTGCATCGCATCGAGCTCGAAGGCCCTCTCAAGACCCTACATCTCGCGGACGCCGAACCGATCCGCGCCAAGAGCGTCATCGTCGCCGCCGGGGTCGACTACCGCAAGCTCGACGCCGAAGGGATCGACGACTTCACCGGCGCCGGCGTCTACTACGGCTCCGCCGCCACCGAGGCTGCAGCCTGCAAGGACGGTGAGGTCTACATCGTCGGCGGCGGCAACTCTGCCGGCCAGGCAGCGATGTACCTGTCGCGCTTCGCCTGCAATGTCCACATCGTCATCCGGCGGCCCGATCTCACCGCCACCATGTCGGCCTACCTGATCCACCAGATCGAGTCGACGCCCAATATCCAGCTGCATCCCAAGCAAGTGGTCACCGCCGTCCGAGGCTCCGATCGCCTGGAGACCCTGACCCTCGAGCAGCTCGACAGCGGCGAGAGCCGCGAGGTCGAGGCCACCGCGATGTACATTTTCATCGGCGCCAAGCCCTACACCGAATGGCTCGCCGACCTGCTCCTCACCGACCCGCGAGGCTTCATCGTGACCGGCCTCGACTTGCCGAAGTACGAGAGCTTCAAGACCGACTGGCGGCTCGAGCGCAGTCCCTTGGCGCTCGAAGCCTCCCACCCCGGCATCTTCGCCGCCGGCGACGTGCGCTCCGGCGCGATGAACCGCGTCGCCTCCGCTGTCGGCGAAGGGGCGATGGCGATCAAGCTGGTGCACGACTACCTGGCCACGGTTTGACCCGCCATCGCGGCGATTTTCGGGCGCGATCGGCGCGGGCTACGCAGCGGCCAGGCTGATCTCCGCCGTCAAAGCCTGGAGACCGGCCAGCCGTAGGATCTCGCGGTAGCGCGCCTTTCGGCTGATTTTGGCGAACTCTGCCTGATGGGGCACGAAGACCAACAGTGGAGCGCGGCGGTGCGCCGCTTCCTCGAGCCAATGCAAGGCACTCACTTCGTCGCCAAGGGCGAGATAGGAGGTCGCGATGCGTACCGCAGGCCGATCCCGCCGGGCTAGAAGCCGTTCGAGCTTCCAGGCAAGGTAAGTCCGCCGAGGATTCTCTACATTGGCCGCCGTCTCGACGACCGCGGCTGGCGCTCCGGCGAGCCGCAACAAGCTGACTGCGTGACGCCGGGCCGCGGCGACGTCGCCGATCGCGCTGTAGGCGGTGAGCAGGCAATCCCGTGCGTAGCGGTTAGCCGGGTCGAGCCGCAGCACCATTTCACACTCCGTCGCCGCTTCACCGAATCGGCCGGCGCGCAATAGAAAGAAGCCGGCGTCGCTGCGGATCGCCATCGACTCAGGATCCAGGTCGACCGAACGGCGGATCGCTTCGATCGCCGCGTCGTGGCGACCGAGTGCCGAGTGGAAGGTGGCAGCGGCGAGATGATTCACCGGATCCTCGGGAGCCAGCGCGAGAGCCCGCGCCAGACGGCGGTCGGCGGTGGCGACGTCCCAGTCGAAATTCAGCGCGATCATCCCC
>JBCCGX010001503.1:0-2131 GCA_039029035.1 Acidobacteriota bacterium
CCGGCGATACGGCTGTTGTAACCGATGGCGAAGGGCAGCGGCGACGTCTCCACCTGCTCGTACCTCGCCACCAGGTCGTCCTGCTGCCACTCGCGGTAGGTGGGCAGGGTGCCGGTGTAGGTACCGAGGAGCTGGGTTTCCCAGACATCCGGCGACAGGTCTCGGATGGGTAGACCCGAGTCGTCTTGCAAAACCGCATCGGCGGTCGCCAGCAGCATGGCCTTGAACTGGGTGAAGTCGTCCATGTGCAAGAGGTAGGAGGCCGACTTCATGTAGACATTGAACGCGCCGAGACGCCCCAAGAAGGCTTCGAACGCCGGCGCGGCAGCCAGGCCGGCATTGGAAAGATCGCGCGCGAAGTAGTAAACCGAACGGGCCGGCTCGCCCGCCAGGTCGATCCGTACCGCAGTGGCCGTGGTTTCAGAAGCGCTCTCGAGCGGTTCCTCGTGGCCTTGTGCATCGAGGCTGATGAACTGCACCGCCTGCGGATCGAGCCCGGCGCGAGCGAGGAAGAGGTAGAGCACCGGCAACACACCGTCCAGGTGCGGCGCGACGAAATCGGTCTCCATCCGCTTGGTGACAAAGTAACCGGCCTCCACCAGGTTCGCCAGGCCGGTGCGCAGGCGCTCGAGCTCCACTTCGAGCTCAGCGATGCCGAGGGCCCCGAGATCGGGTATCTTGCCAGGCAGCTCCAGGCCGACGAGCACATAGCTCGACGCTTGCGGGAAGAACTGCAAGGCACTGGGCAAATCGGGGCCGCTGAAAGGATAAAACAAGGGAGCTGGTGGATCGGCCAGGGTCAGGTCGGTGGCCGCCCAATGGCGCATCTTGCTGAGATGGCGCGCCTCGAGCTCGGTCCACATGGCCTCCATCGACTCGGCGTGCCGCGCCCAGGCCTCGGCCTCTGGCGCCGCCGGATCGGCCGCCTCGACCGGCAGGCCGGCCAGGCGCCGCGCCGTCGACCGCAAGGCTTCCCGATCGGTGTTCGACGCCGGAATCGGCTCGGTCGACAAGACACGGGGCGGTGGCGCCGGCTTGGCCGTCGGCGGCGGGGTTTCCTCCGGCGCCGGCGCACAAGCGGCGAGGCCCATCGCCAGGATCAGTCCACCGCTCAGATCTCGCTTACGCATCTCCATCTCCAGTCTTCGGCGACAGCCAATAGATCGGTAGCCCGATCGCGATGGTCGCCAGGCCGGCCAACGACTCCCACGGCCGGGTCGTCAGGGTATGCCCCATGGTCACGGCACTGATGGCGACAAACGCCAACGGCGTCCACGGGTAGCCCCAGGTCTTGTATGGCCGTGGCAGATCCGGCGCCTTCCACCTCAGGCGAAAGACTCCGAGGACGGTGAGGAACGAAGACAAGACCAGGACGAACTGGGTGTAGACCAGAATCACGTCGAAGGTGGCGGTCAAAAGCAGCACCAAGACGATCGCTGTCTGCAGCAGGATCGCCCGGCGGGGGCTGCCCCCCGGATGGGTCTTGGCCAGGGCGCGAAAGAAGACGTAGTCTTGCCCCATCACCTGGGTGACACGCGGCCCCGCCCACACCATGGCACTGATCGTCGACACCAGGGCGATGCACAGCATCGAGCTCATCAGCTGACCGCCGCGGGGACCGAAGATCGCCGCCGCCGCGATGTGCCCGACCTCCACCTGGCCGGAGAGGTCGGCAATCGGCGCGCTGGCGAGGAAGGCCCAGTTGAGGCCGACGTAGAGCACCAGCACCAGGGCGGTGCCGAGGAACAGCGCACGCGGCACGTTGGTGGCTGGGTTCTCGACCTCGTCGGTGACGTAGGTCGCCGCGTTCCAGCCGGCATAGGCGAACATCACGAACAGCAGGGAGATGCCGAACGGCGCGCCGAGCACAACATCGAGATCGGCGGCGGACGGCGCGAAGTCGATCGGAGAGGGATTCCGCGACAACAAGGCGGCGCCGATGAACACCACGATCAGCACCACCTTGAACAGGGTGAAGAGGTTCTGGAATGTGCTGCCGAGCTTGAGATCCTTGAGATGGGCCAGGGTGACCAGCACCACCACGGCACACGAAGGTAGCAGGGGAGAGATCTCCGGGAAGACGCGAGCGAAGTAGCGCCCGAAGGCCATCGCCGCCAGGGCGATCGGCGGC
>JBCCGX010001504.1:0-2130 GCA_039029035.1 Acidobacteriota bacterium
CCAGCGCGGCGCGGCGCCGGGCTCGAGCTGAGCCAGACCGAGGTCACCCGCGGCCAGCCAGAGGTGGCCCGCGTCGTCCTGGGCCAGATCGCTGACCCTCTCGGGGCGGCTCAGGCTACGGTTCGAGGTCGTTTCCGCGGGCCTCACCAGGGGTTGGGTGCGAATCCCCTCGGCGGCCAAGAAGGTGATGCCGCCGCGGTGACCGAGGACGATGGTGCCGTCGCGTTGCTCGAGAACGGCGGTCACTTCGTCGGCGTAGAGCCCCTGGGCCTTGCCGTAGCGGGCCAGGCGTCGACTGACGAGCTTGCTGGCGCCGCGCTCGGTACCGATCCACAGATTGTCTTCGCGATCGAAGTACAGTGTGTTGACACCGTCCGTCAGGATACCGTTGTCTCGGCCGATGCGCTCCAGGCCAGCGCTGGGATGGAAGTGGAAGAAGGCGGCGGAGGTGCCGAGGTAGAGCCCGCCGCGGCGATCGCCGGCGACGGCCTTCGGCAAGCCGGGACGGCCGCCGAGCGGCAGGTCCTCGGCGAGGAGCGACCACCGGCCATCCACGAGCTGGCCGATCCAATCGC
Organism: Acidobacteriota bacterium; assembly: GCA_039029035.1. Lineage (GTDB taxonomy): Bacteria > Acidobacteriota > Thermoanaerobaculia > Multivoradales > J023 > JAAELT01. Next base: position 576 of record JBCCGX010001504.1, read on the forward strand.
GGCCGACGATCCACAGGCGCGTCGCGCCGTCCGCTGTCTCGAGGTCCAGGCCGTGGATCTCTCGCCGGCTGGCGGGCAGGACTTCGAGCAGCGCTCGGTCGAGCTGGCCATCGCGCAGGGCCACCAGACCGGCGGCGGTAGCAACGATGAGTTGCTCCTCTCGCGCCACCAGGCCGCTCACCTTGTCGCTCGGCAGCCCTTCGCCAGCCGTCACCCGTCGCCATTGCGTGCCATCGTCGATCAACAGCCCCCCGGTATCGGTGCCGATGACCAAGGTGGCGCGGGGCCCGGACCCCTGCACCGCGAAGGCGGTGATACGCAGGTCGGCCGCGATGTTCTGCGGTCCCGGCCGTTCGTGCCACTGGTCTTGGAAGAGATAAAAGATCTTGAACGGCGAGATCGCGCCGACCGACCACAACATCCCTTCGTCGTCGTGCCGCAGGGTGAACTGATCGGCCCAGGTCAAACCGTCCGCCAGGTTGTAGGTCGCCCAATCGAACCCGTCGTAGGCGGCGACGCCCGATCGCGTGGCGAACCAGATGCGGCCCTCACCGTCCTGCGTGATGCCGCGCACATGAGCGCTCGGCAGACCTTGGTCGACCGTATAGTTACGCACGTGGTACTGCTGGCCCGCAGCTGGGAGAGCGGCGAGCAGCAGAGCTGTGATCAGCCAGGTCGAGATCAGCAGGGGCGTGATCTGCCGAGCTGTGAGCTCTGTGGGAAGACCGTACCCTCTACCCAAGGACCGCCGGTCCCGACCCGATCGGGGTTCTGATGGCGGTGGAGAGGCATTCGAGCTCCAATCTGACACGTAGGACAACCTCGCTAAGGCGAGGATCCTAGCAGGTACGTGGCACCTGCTATCTCCCTCGGTTACCATCCGATTTCGAAACGACGGATGGGAGCGTACCGATGAGCGAGCGGCAGATCGATTTTCCGGCCAAAGACGAACCGTTGCGCGAGGACGTGCACGCACTCGGCACCTTGGTTGGCGAGGTGATCCGAGAGCAGGGCGGTGAACGGCTCTTCCAAGCGGTCGAGACCGCCCGCACCGCTGCGATTCGTCGACGCGAAAGCGGTGGCGAGGCGGAAGATCTCGCGACGTGCCTCGCGGCGATGGATCCGGAGCTGGTGGAGCAGCTGGCGCGCAGCTTCTCGACCTACTTTCAGGTGGTCAACCTGGCGGAGAAGACCCATCGCATCCGCCGTCGCCGCGACTACCTGCGTAGCGCAACGATCCAGCCCGGTAGCTTGGAGGATGCCCTGCGCCAATTGCGCCAGGCCGGGCTCGATGTGACTCAGGTCCACCAGCTGTTCTGCGCCATGGCGATCGAGCCGGTGTTCACCGCCCACCCCACCGAGGCGACCCGACGTGCCATCCTCGAGAAGCACCAGGCGATCGCCCGGCGCTTGGTCGAGCGCTTCGATCCATCGCGTACCCCGCCGGAGGAGCGCATCGCCCTGGAGCGCATCCGGGCCGAGGTCACCACCGCCTGGCAGACGGAAGAACATCCCTCGATCCGACCCTCGGTGGCGGACGAGCTCGACCACGTCC
>JBCCGX010001505.1:0-2125 GCA_039029035.1 Acidobacteriota bacterium
AAAAACCCTGCCCGCCAGGGGACGTAGACTCTGCTGATGCTCTCCACGGTTGATTTGTCTTTCAGGCGGCGTGCCCTGACCGAAGCCGCGCGCTACGGCTCGGACCCTTGGGTCTTCGTTCGCGAGCTGCTGCAGAACGCCCGTGACGCCGGCGCGCGGGAGGTCACTCTGACGACCTCTCAGGTGAGCTCTTCCGGTGCGCTCCGCCACCGCATCGCCTGCTGCGACGATGGCCAAGGCATGACCTACGAGCACGCCCGGCGCTACCTTTTCTCGCTCTACGCATCGAGCAAAGACGACGATCTGGAGCAAGCCGGCAAATTCGGTATCGGCTTCTGGTCGATCCTGCGCCTGGCGCCGACTGCCATCACGATCCGCTCGCGCGCTGCCACAGGCAAGGCCTGGGAGGTGACCCTCGACGGCGACCTGGAGCAGCCCCCCGCCATTACGACAGACCTGCCATCGTCCCGTTTCGCCGGGCGCGGAACCGAAGTCATCCTCGAGCTACCGCTCGATGCGGTGAAGACGGTGGCCGCTGAGACCACCGAGGCCGCCAAGCACTATGGCCGTTTTCTGACCTGTCGCGACGACCCCGAGCAACCGCTCAACATCCGCGTCGACGGGCTCTCCGTCAACGCGACGTTCACTTTGCCGGCCCCTAGTGCGGCCTTTAGCGGCAAGGGCTTTCGCGGTGTCGTCGGCTTGGGGGAGGAGCCCGAAGTCGAGCTCTTCGCCCAGGGTCTCTTCGTCCGCTCGGCGCCCAGCCTGCTCGATCTGCGAGAAGACGGCGACGCGCCGAATCGCGCCGCAACCGAAGAAGCCTTGGCCGGGCTACCCAGCCTGGCGCCCAGGATCTTGATCGACAGTGCCGAGCTCGATCTGATGCTGGCGCGCAGCGACGTCCGCTTCGACAAGCACATGCGTCGCATCCTGGCAGGGGCCGAGAAGGCCCTGGCTCGCCTGATCCGAAAACAACTCCAGGCGATCCGGCCGCAACCCTGGTATCGCCCCCTGCTCGGCGTCTTGGTCGACCGCCTCCAACCCCTGCTGCAATGGCGCCCCCAGCTGCGCTGGCGCTACGCCGCCGCGGGTCTGGCGGGCATCCTGCTGGGCACGGCCGTCCTCTGGTGGCTACCTCTGGGCGAGATCGGAGACCGCCTGGCCAACGGCTCCAACAGGCCGGCGCCGCCCTCGACCGTGCTCCGCCACGAAGTCCCGGCCCCGCGACCCGATAGCCCACGACCCGGCAGGTCTGCCCGGCGCATGCGCATCGAGACCGGGCCCGCTCCGTCGACCGCCGCACGGCCCAACGCTCCTGCGGGCGCTGGCCCCGCCAGCCAGCCCGCACTGCGAATCTTGCCGTATGCCGATCTCGCGCGCAGCTACAGCGGGCCCCATCTCGGCGGCCTGCAGCTCGACGACGCGCGGACCGGGATCATGTACGAGCCCTCAGACGGGACGCCGTTCTTCAATGCCCTGGTCATCGACCGCTTGCAGGCCGAGCAGTGGGAGGCGAGCCGCCTGCCCGACGCCTTGCCGCGCTACCGGGAGACCCCGTGCCAGGAGAACTGCCTCGACGTGCGGCTCCTGGTGGCGGATGGCCCGACCCCTTTGCGCGTCCCGGTGGCGACCGGACACCGGCTCGACGCTTCCTCGGTACGACTCAACGGCGACAGCGTCGCCGTTTTCGAGACCGAGCACGGGGAGGCGATCCTGCAGCCACGCGACCGGCGCCAGGGACTGCTCGAATATCGCAGCGGACCGGCCCCAGCATGGCCTGCCGGCACCGAGCCATCGCGCCGCGCGACCCTGGATCCGGGTACGGCATCACCGCCGTTGCGCGAGGTCGCCGCAGCGATCCGTCCGCTGCCGATCGCGGCCGGCGTCCAGCAAGCCCTGGACTTCGTGGCGCGGACTATCACCTACGATCGGACGCCAGCCACCCTGCGGGCCTACGGCCGGGCGGTCCGCGAGCGCTCCGACTTCGTCACCGCGGCCCTGGACGTGGGGGCGGGTGACTGCGATGTGCAGAACGGCGTTCTGCTGACACTGCTCCGGCTGAGCGGCATCGAAGCGAGATTGGTCCTGGGCTACGTCGGCCTCGGTGGCACCGTGGCGACCGGTC
>JBCCGX010001506.1:0-2111 GCA_039029035.1 Acidobacteriota bacterium
CGGACTACGCTAGCGGCAGGCTCGAGTCCTGGACCTCCCGGCCGTGGAACCGGGCCCCGGCGCTGCCGGTCGATGGCTCCCGCACTGTCTCCAACCGGGAAGCAGCGAGTCGACAGGTAACCCTCTGGCTACCCGAAGAGCAGCTCGCGCCGCTCCTGCAGCGAGCGCCCAAGGTCTACCGCGCCAGCGTCGAGGAGATCCTGATCGCCGCCCTGGTCCAGGCGTGCCGCGAGTGGACCGGCGGCCGTTGGCTGACGCTGGATCTCGAGGGGCACGGCCGAGAAGAGATTGCCGAGGGGATCGACCTCTCCCGCACCGTGGGCTGGTTCACCGCCCTCTACCCCGTTCTGCTGGAGCTGCCGGATCACGACGAGGCGGAGGCGGCCGAGCGGGTGCGGGCGATCCGGCAACAGCTGCGGAGCTACGACGGTCGCGACTACTCTCTGCTGCGCTATCTCGGCCCCGAGTCGGCCCGGCGGCGCCTCGCCGAGCTGCCGTCGCCGGAGATGCTGTTCAACTACCTGGGACAGCTCGACGCCGCCCAGCCGGCCGACGCCCTCTTCGAGCTGGCGGCCGAATCGGCCGGGCCGGACCACAGCCCGCGGGCGCGGCGGCGCCATCTCCTGGAATGGACCGCCGCCGTCCTCGGCGGTCGGCTACGGATCGCGCTGCGCTACGGCTCGGGGATCCATCGGGAGACGACGGCGGAGGCGCTGGCCGAGGGGTTCCTCCGTGCTCTCCAGGACCTGGTGGCTCTGTCCGGCTCGGAGGACGTCTCGCGCTATACCCCGGCCGATTTCCCGGCCGCGGCCGTCGACCCGCCGACCCTCGATCGGCTGGTGGCCCAGTTCGAGGGCGAGGAGGAGCAGGAGCACTTGCCTCGCCCCACGCTCGAGGCACTTTATCCGCTCTCGCCAATGCAAGAGCACTTGCCTCGCCCCACGCTCGAGGCACTTTATCCGCTCTCGCCAATGCAAGAGGGCATGCTCTTCCACAGCCTCTATGCACCGCAATCCCGCATCTTCACCGGCCGCCTGAGTTGCCGTCTGCAGGGTGAGCTCGATCAGCAAGCCTTCCGCCAGGCCTGGGAGCAGCTGGTCGAGCGCCACGGGGTCTTTCGCACGGCCTTCGCCTGGGACGGCCTAAAGCGGCCGCTCCAGGGAGTGCTGGAGAGGGTCGAGCTGCCGTTCGTCGCGCTCGACTGGCGGCGGCTGTCGAGAGCCGAGCAAGAGGCGCGCTGGGATCAGCAACGCGCGGCGGACAGCGCGCTGGATTTCGCGCGGGCGCCGCTGATGCGGCTCACCCTGGCGCGCATCGCAGACGATGCCTGGCGCTTCGCCTGGACCTTCCACCACCTGCTGCTCGACGGCTGGTCCCTGGCGGCGGTGCTCGAAGAGCTCTTCACCCGCTACGCAGCCGCGGCAGCTGCGGCCGGCCAGACCCTGCCGCGGCTGGCGCCGGCCCGCCCGTACAGTGACTACGTCGACTGGCTGGGCGACCAGGATCTGGCCGCTACGGAAGCCTACTGGCGTCGACTGCTGCGCGGCTTCGAGAGCCCGACCCCCCTGGGAGTGGATCGCAGCCCCGCCGACGACTCAGAGCTCGGCGCCGGAACCTGTGAAGCCACCCGATTGTTACCCGCCGGGCTGTCCATCCGCCTGAAGAGCTTGGGCCAGCGGCACCGGGTGACCCCGAGCATCCTGGTCCAGACCGCCTGGTCGGTGCTGCTGAGCCGCTACGGCGAGACCTCCGACGTGGTTTTCGGCATCGTCGTTTCCGGCCGTCCACCGGCCCTCGACGGGGTCGAGTCGATGGTCGGGCTGTTCATCAACACCCTGCCCCTGCGGGTCTCCGTGTTGCCGGCCGGCTCGCTGCCGGCGCTGCTGAGCGGATTGCAGCAGCAACAGCTGGCCAGCCTGGAGCTCCAGCACACGCCCCTGGTGCGGATCCAGAACTGGAGCGAGATCCCGGCCAGCGGCCCGCTCTTCCACAGCATCGTGGCGTTCGAGAACTACCCGATCGACGCCGCCGTCGCCGCCCTCGAAGGCCCCTTGCAGGTCCACGACCTGAGCACCGTCGAAAGCAGCAACTACCCGCTCAACCTGATGGTC
>JBCCGX010001507.1:0-2107 GCA_039029035.1 Acidobacteriota bacterium
AACACGCGACCGTACTCGCAGACGATGCGCCACCAGCGGTCGAACTCACCGCCGGCGCCGGGCTTCAGGCAGGTCGTCTCCATGTAGCTCAGCATGGCCAGGCAGAGGGCGCGGAGCTCGCGCTGGTAGCGGTTCCGGACGTCGAAGCGGGCGAGGTGGTTGCGGGCTTGGCGGAGGCGTTTGCGGTTGTGGCGGCCTTGGGGGTCGAGGGTGGGTTTGACGGCTGGAGCTTGGCGCCGGGTGGCTTGTCGCCGGGCGGCTTGACGCCGGGTAGACGGAGTCTGCCGCGGCCGGTGACCGAGGGCTTGGTGCCAGAGGTCGATTGCGGTGTCGCTGACGTGATCGAAGTCGCTCCAGGGGATGCCGGGCTCGGCGGTGGGAGTGGGCCGGGTCGCGTCGAGGTGGGTGGCGTGGCAGCGGGGGTGGAGGCCGGGTCGGAAGGGGGGCGGCGGGTCGTCGTCTTCGTCGTCTCCGTCGCCTGCGGGGTGGTTGTGCGGGGTGGATCGGCGGTGGGCGTCGTCGGTAGCTTGCTGGAAGAGGATGCGAGTTTGGGCGGCGATGTCTTCGGGCGGCCGGTTCTCGGGTTCTTCGGGGTTGTGGGTGGGGGCGGTGAGCTCGTCGTCGGGTGTCTCGAGGTTTCCGAGGACGATTTGATTGACGATGGCGTCCCACTGGCTGGTCAGGTGTTGGATGGTCTCCATGGCTTCCTCCGGTTCGTGGGTTAAAGGTTCGGGGATCAGGCTTGGGCGAGCTTGCGGACGGTCCAGCGGACGCCCTTGTAGCTCTTGGAGAGCTGGTCGATGCAGGCGCCGCGGACGATGCGGCCACGGTTGGCGCGCAGGGGGCCGGCGAATTGGGTGGAGCGCGGCAGGTCGTCGCCTTTGAGGCGGGGAAAGAGCTCGGCGACGGCGGAGCGCAGCAGGGAGTAGCGTTCGAGCGGAGTGGTGGCGAGCTTCTCGAGGATCTCTTTGGTGGTGGCGGAGCCGCCGGCGTCGTCGAGCAGCTCGTTCAGGCCGTGGATGAGGTCGTGCACCACGGTGCGCTCGCTGTCGGAGCCGGCTTCGAGCTCTTCGCGGGTCTCGGCCGGGTCGGGCAGGCCGAGCCAGACGACGGCGGAGCGCACCAGGTCGGACCAGGATTCGTAGGAGCCCCAGCCGGTGAGGTGCTGATCAGGCCGGCCGGCGGCGAGGTAGGCGCGCAGCAGGGTGAGGGCGGCGGGCAGAAGGCGCGGCCGCTCGCGGCGCAGCCACACCAAGAGGCGCGGGTGGCGAAAGTCGGTGCGCTGCTCGGGCCGCTCGAGGGCGGACTCCAGGCGCACGTGCAGGCAGCGGCGCGGGGTGTCGCCGGAGAGGGTGACGTTGTTGCCGGTGGCGAACCAGGTGACCTGCAGGGGAATGGACACCTGGTCGTTGGAGCCCAGCAGGCGATCGCGCCAGGTTTCGGCGGTCAGAGCGCGATCCAGGGTGGGCGAGCCGAAGGCGCCGCAGATGTTGTCGATCAGCACCAGCTGGGTGGCTTCGAGGGCGATGCCGGTGATCGCCTTGCGCAGCTCGTCCTCGTCGCCGGAGTAGGACATGCGAGCGGCGGAGCGGCCGGTGAGCAGGGTGGAGCAGACGTCGGCCAGCAGGCTCTTGCCGCTGCCGCGGACGTTGGCGTCGATCAGGTTGAGCGGCGAGGGGCCCTCGAAGGCAGCGCGCGCCAGGGGCGTCAGCAGGGCGGAGAGCCAGGCGGCAAAGTGGGCCTCGGCCTGGAAGGGGAAATCGGCCACCACCTCGCGCAGGTGGATCAGGGCCTCCTCCACCTGGCCCACGGTGGGTGCCTCGGGCACCGGCTGGAAGCGGGCCGACGGGGCGTACACCAGGCCGCTGGCCGGATCGTACCCCGGGGTTTGCAGCACCGAGCCGTCGGCGCGCAGCACCGGGCATTCCACCAGGCCTTCCAGGGTGGGCAGCAGCGGCCAGCTGCCGCGGGCGAGCAGGGCTCGCACGGTCCAGCGCGGCGGGTGCACCGGTTGCAGACGGACTTTTTTCGGGCGCGCCGGTTCGCGATGCTGCGCCTCCTGACGAGAACCGTTCTGCTTGACCTGGGCGCGGGACGGGCGAGAGAC
>JBCCGX010001508.1:0-2101 GCA_039029035.1 Acidobacteriota bacterium
GTCTTCTCCTCAGGCTGGGTCATCATAAGCGTGGCACCGGGCGGAGGCGTCAGGATAATCGGGTCTTCGACATGGCTCCCGCCTTCGATCTTCAGAGGACACTGAACATCACCCGAGTCCCCACTGTCGGTGCTATCGGCTGATTTCGGGACCTTCACCGTGATCCTGAAGGCGGGGTGGGGGAGCAGTTGCTCATTGGGGCCAGCCTTCTCCTTTGGCGCGAAGCACAGGCTGTCGGCCTCGCCGCCCATCAGCGTGGGTTGGCCGTTCTTACGAAAATACATCCAATCGAGCTTGTCGTCAGCTCCGATGTCGAATAGTTCCACCCCTTGGCAATGTTTGATGGCGCTCCAAAAACCCTTTTGTACGGGCAGAGGAACCTTCTGCGCCAGCAGAATGGCCTCGAACTCCTTTCGGAGTGTCTTCGGGGCCTTCGGATGGGTCTTTCCGAGCTGCTTTCGAAGGACTCCGCACTGCCTCTGGATCTCCTCCCGATCTGCTTTTACGGTGGGTACAGGGCCCCACTCTTCAGGCGGTTTGCGACTCAAGGCTCCAGGCCCGCCGAGAGCCCGGATGGTGTGGTCTTTGTCGTAGCCCGCACATTCTGATCCCCCGGCCGTCTCCGCCGGCAGGTGGGGTGGTAGCAGCAACAGAAACAAATTCAAAACCCAAAGGGAACGGATCGCAGTGCGAGGCATGAACAGCTCCTTCGTTCTCATCGCCCATTCAAGTGAAAGAAAATCCCAGTACTTTCTACAGCGCGGACTCCTCATCGAATACCCCACCTTGAGATGCCCAGACGGTGCTGACCAAGACTTGAATCCCTCCACCCACTCCGCGCAGTTTCCCCGCGTGAAGACGAGCGAGAGGCGTGGTAACCTCTCCCCATGGCAGATACAGAATTTCAGCATGAGGTCATCCTCGGCCTACGCCAGCGAGCGCTAGCGTTGCCCGAGGTCTCGGAAGGCGATTCCTGCGTCAAGCGCAGCTTCAAGGTGCGCAAGAAGGGGTTTCTCTACCTTGGGGAAAAGGCGAACGAGTACAACGTCATGGTGAAGCTCGGGCCGTCGCTCGAAGAAGCCCAAGCGCTGGTCGCTGAGCGCCCCAAGACCTGGAGCGTCGGCAAGGGCGGCTGGGCGATCCTCAAGTTCGATCCTGCCGAACGACCGCCGGAAGGCCTGTTGGAGCGCTGGATGGAGGAGAGCTACCGCCTGCAAGCGCCGAAGACGTTGCTCGCGGCCCTCGACGGCGGAGGCGCCTGAGCGACTACTCCGCTCCGATCACCCCTCGCCCGCTTCCGGCTCGCCGCTGCCGAGCACCCGATCCCGCAAACGCTGCAGGGCCTCGACCCGCCAATGACCGCGACCCCGGTCTTCCTCGAGCCGGCGGAGCCCGTCCGCCGTGGCCGCCGCGTCGCCGGCAAGCAGGCTGAGGAGGGTCTCGGCCTCGATACGACGCCAATGACCCGACGGCAACTTCTCGTCGTAGAGCCGTGCGGCGAGCTCTAGATGCGGGCGTGCTCTCTCGTGTTCCCCTGTGGCCAAGAGCGATCGACCGAGGCCCAGATACGGCCTGGCGCCGTCAGGGCTCTCGCTCAGGCCGTGCGCACCAACCAAGGGGATCGCTGCCTCGAAATGGCGCTGAGCCTGCGAGGCATCGCCGGCGTCGTGCTCGGCCGCGCCGGTGACTAGCAAAGCGGCGATCAAGGCGTCGGCCCTCGGGGGCTCTCGCTCCTGTTGGTAGGCCAGGGCACCCCGGGCGAGCTCCAGGGCCGATTCCACTTCGCCGAGCGCCAGATAGGCCCACGCTTGCCTGATGTGGTTCACGGCGACCCAGCCCTCGGGTGACCGTTCGAGATGGATCCGCTCGGCCTCTCGCAGCAGCTCGAACGTCTGATCCGCCTGATCGAGCTCGATCAAGATCAGAGCGACGTTATCGAGAGCGAGTCCGATATAAGGATGGTCGTCACCGAAGGTCTGGCGATTGATCGCCAAGACCTTGCGGGCGAAGTGCTCAGCCTCGCGGTCGCGTCCCAGGTCGTGGAGTCGGCGGGCGTAATTCCCCGTCGGGGCAGCGGTTTGCGCATGCCCGTCACCCCACA
>JBCCGX010001509.1:0-2098 GCA_039029035.1 Acidobacteriota bacterium
GAAGCGATCGTGCACCAGCAGGCTGAGGAAGGCGTTGGGGTCCTGATCGTCGGCCGGGGGGTCGGCAGCGAAGCTCAAGGCGTACACCTGGCCGTCGATGTACTGGCGGAAGTTGGCCGGATCACCGCCATGAATCTGCGCTGTGGCAACGCCACATTGGGTCGTCACCTCGCGGTCGAAGCTGGCTTTCTCGCCACCCGGTCCCACGACGCCCACCCGTGGTGGCTCGCTGGCGCCGAGAGGCAGCTTGGTGGCGGTCGCGTCGGCGAGCACGATCGGGACATCGGCCGGTGCGCCGAAGCGGGTGGCCCAGAAGCACACCTCCTGGGTGCTGTCGGCGGCCAGGCGGAAAACGTACGGGAAGGCATCGACATAGAGCCCGTTGGACGACTCGGCATACACCGAGTCGCCGCTTTCATCACGGACAGTGATCGGCCCGTTGAGCAGTTGGTGCATCTCTGCCTTGGTGAAGTTGCTCAGGTCGAAATCAGTCACCAGGGCGTTGGTGCTGCGGTTCGCCTGGCTGAAGTCGAGGCTGCCGATCTTGACCGGGAGATCCTTCGACTTCTCGGCCCAGACCGTCAGTGTCTCGTCAGCGCGCGGAACGCTTTGCCCCAGATCGATCGTCAGGCGGACCGGCGTGCCGTCGCTGTCCGTCGCTACTTGCGCCGGGCCGAAGTTGTGCCGGCCACGGTTGCGGAAGCTCGGTGGGGTCGACGGCCGCAGCAGCCGGGCAGGCACGAAGCTGATCGGCTGGTCCGGGTCGCCCGGGCCGATCGTGCCGATGATCTCGCAGATGAAGGGGGAGCTGTCGGTGGGCTTCTGGGGCGGGCGCTGACTGACCGGCGGACCGGCGACGAAGCGGATCGACAGCAGCTCGCTCGAGGTCTCGTTCCATTGCTGGATCACGCCGGAGAGCTGGGAGCCCCACTCTACCGGTGTGAGCACGGACTGGTAGGCCGCGTTGGTGCCGAAGTAGTTCTGGAACCAGATCGCGGTCATGTCGGCGATCACGTAGTTGTCGCCGCTGCCGACCTTGAGCTGCAGGCCGTAGATCATCGACACCATCTGTTGCTCGGGATCGAGGTCGACAATCTTCGCCGGCACCCCGCTGCTGCCCCAATTGTCGGTCGAGGTCACCGGCCCACCGGACAGGCCGGTGTCCTGTGTGCCGTTCATGTCGGTCAGCGCGCTCGTCACCGTGCAGCCGATCAGCTTGATGTAGGCGTTGCCCCACGGATTCCACACTGGCTCGAGCGGCGACTGGCCGGGCTTGTAATTCTCCGGCACGTTGTTGATCGTCGACGGCCCCGCTTCGAACGTTCCGCCGAAGTGGATTCTCGGAAAGTCCATATAACTCATCGCAGGCCTCCTCCCGCTGGTCTGAGGGTTTGTCTAAAAGCCTAACACAGCCTCGGCGGCGAGTCGGCCGCGAGTGCCGAGCTGGCTCAGTGGGGCAGCTTGTGCAGAATGGCGGCGTAGGCTCTGGTACCGAGTAGGGCGGCGAGCAAGACCACCAGCGCGCCGCCCGCGCCGTAGCCGATCAGAGCGTAGATCGGTCCCGGGCAAGTGCCGGCGAGGCCCCAACCGAGGCCGAAGAGGGTGCCGCCGATCCAGTAGCGATGGCGTGCACCCTCGTCCCAGCGCTTGGCGGCGATCCGAATCTCTGCGCCGGTGAGGGAGCGCCAGCCCAACTTGCCAGCGAGCCAGAGGGTCAAGGCGGCCGTGGCCACAGCCGAGCCGAGCACACCGTACATGTGGAAGCTGTGGAAGCGGAACATCTCCTGGATTCGGAACCAGGACACCACCTCGGACTTGATCAGCACGATGCCGAAGAAGGTGCCGATCAAGAGATAGGCCAGGAGCTCCCAGGGAGCGTACTCTCGAGCCTGGGATGGAGTGGTCGAGGTCGAAGTCGTGCCCATGCGCCTCAGCCTCCGAGAATGAGCGGCAGCAGGAGATGGGTGGCGAGCAGACCGCCGGCGAAGAAACCGAGCACGGCAACCAGGGAAGGCAGCTGGAAGCTGGCCAAACCGGTAATGGCGTGCCCCGACGTGCAGCCCCCGGCATAGCGCGCACCGAAGCCGACCAGGAAGCC
>JBCCGX010001510.1:0-2097 GCA_039029035.1 Acidobacteriota bacterium
CCAGCCCTTGCGATCGACCCTCCCGGCCTTCTCCACCAAGGTCGAAGAAGTCGGCCGGCGCTTTGGGCCCACCGCGCTCCTACGCTCGATTGGCCGGAGCCTTCGTCGATGACGGAGCACAGCAACACGACCCCGCCGATCCTGATCATCGGCATGCATCGCTCGGGTACCAGCCTGCTCGCCAGGCTTCTCGAATCCCTGGGACTCTTCGTCGGCTGGCGACTGGCAGCCAATCACGAAGCGAGCTATTTCAACAAGCACAACAGCTGGCTACTGTCGTCCGCCGGTGGCCGCTGGGACACGCCGCGCGCCATCGATCACCTGCTCGCCGACGAGGCCGGTGTCGATCTCGCTCTGGACTACCTGGAAGGACGCCTCACCTCGCCCCTCACCCTCGAGTTTCTCGGAGCCCGGCGCTATCTCCGTTACCGTTCTCTCCGCTCGATCACCGAGCCGTGGGGTTGGAAGGACCCCAGAACCACCATCACCCTCCCTCTGTGGCTGCGCCTCTTCCCGCATGCCAAAGTCCTACACCTGGTACGCAACGGCGTCGATGTCGCCGCCTCGCTGCATCGTCGCCAGCTGAACGGGCGCCAGTTGGGGCAGCGCAATCTCGAGCACCATCGGCGGCTGAGCCAGATCGTGGCCAAACAAGGTTGGTTCGGAACCTCACCCCGAGTAGCCAGCCGGTCGGCCGCCTTCCAACTGTGGGAGGAGTACCTCGAGTACGCCGAACGCTTCACTGCAGATCTCGGCGAGCGACTCTTGCTCGCTCGATACGAGAACCTGCTGCGCAATCCCGCCGCCGAGCTACGACGTATCGTGACCTTCTGCGGCCTGCAGCCCGAGCCCGATCGCCTGAACGCTGCCCAAGAGACGATCGACCCGGAACGCGCCTCGCCCTTTCGCCACGAGCCGGAGCTCATGGACCTGTGGCACGACGTCCGCAGCTCACCATGGATGGAGCGCCACGGCTACGACCAGGTGCCCGCTTCGGGCTGAGACCATGCCACGACGAATCCTGATCGTCGACGATTCGACCGATCTGCGAGCCACCGCCGAGCTCGATCTATCGACCTACTCCGACCTGATCGTTCTGTGCTGGATCGCGCCTGAGACCCTGTGGCGTTTCCAGCAGGCCGACTCGCTCAGCTGCCACACCCTCCTGGAGGTCGTCGGCGGCCAGCGCCGATGGGAGGAGCAGGCCGCAGGCCTGGCGAAAGAAGTCTGTGCCGCGGGCCCACACTATCGAGACCGACCCTGGCGAGACTTCCTCACCGAGCCCTTGTTCCGCGAGGCCTTGACGGTGCAGGCGGTGCTCGACGCGGTCCATCTCTGTCGTCAGTTGGCGGGCGATCACGCCACTCTGTCGATCCACCTGACTGTGGACACCACCCTCGCACGCTTCTTCCGCCAAGTTATCGAGGACGACGACAGGCTGGGTCTCGAAGCAGGCGCCGAAGGCCCGGTCGCTGCGCACCGAGACGGCCTCGGCCGGCGCCTCGCCCAGCGGGCCCACCACGCCTACCTCACCGGAGGTTGGCTGACGCAGATGCGCAACCTGGCAGCCCAGGCGGATCGCTCCCTGCACCTGCGCCGCTTCGCTGGTCGTCTACTCAGGCGACCACACATCGAGCCCGGCGGCACGACCTGTTTCTCGTCCTACCTCAACAACAGCCGGACCTTGCAGCACCTCGAACCCCACTTGCCTGGCGCAGGCAACGCGGTCAACTGGGTCGTCACCAACTATCCCGCACGCCAGGGTGTCGCCGCCACGGCTGCGTCCGTACACGACCTCTGGCGCTTCTCCGACAGCTCGACCGACGCCGCGGGGCATACCGAGGCGACATCGCTACCGGCCTTCGATGAATCCGCTCGCGGCCGGGCCCTCCAAGCCTGGCTGACCACCAGTCCGACCTGGCGCTACTGGCAAGACTTCGGATACCAGTCGCTGACGGTGCTGACGGCTTGTTGGGAGAGCTACCTGACACTCGCCCGCCCCCGGCTCCTCGTCGTCGCCAGCCACTGGGGAATCGAAGGCTGGCTGTCGCAGATCGCCCACGATCGCGGGATCGCCGTCGTCGAAGCCCAACACGG
>JBCCGX010001511.1:0-2088 GCA_039029035.1 Acidobacteriota bacterium
CGCTAGCGATGTCTATGCCCTGGGTGTCCTGCTTTACGGCCTGCTCGCTGGCCGCCTACCCTTTCGGGTCGACGAGCGAGGCTACTCGGAGCTGATCCAGGCGATCTGCAAGCGGGATCCTCCCAAGCCCAGCCTAGTGGCACTGAGCCCACCGGCGGCGGCTGTGAACGAGCCCACCGGGACGAGCGCCAGCGCGGGCCCGACCCGAGAGCCTGATCCTCCGCCTTTGGCCGAAGCCGCAGCCACCCGCCGCCTGCGTCGCCAGTTGGCCGGTGATCTCGATGCCATCATCCTCAAGTCTCTGCGCAAGCTGCCGCAGGAACGCTACGGTTCGGCCACCGAGCTGGCCGAGGATATCCGGCGCCATCTGGAAGGCCTGCCGGTACGGGCCCGTCAGGGGGCTCGCCTCTACCGCTTGCGTCGGACGCTGCGCCGCAACTGGCTGTCGTTGACCGTGATGGGGATCGTCGTGTCTTTTGCCGCTTCCAGTACCATCCTCTGGCGCCAGGCGGTCCGCGAGCGGACCCACGCCGAGAGTCAGCGGGTACGCGCCGAGCAGGAGCAGATGCGAGCCGTTCGGGAACAGGAGCGAGCCGAAGAGATCAGCAGCTTTCTGGAAGATCTCTTCGCCTCGGCGGATCCGGAAAAGATGAGCCAAGACCCCCGGGTCTCGGAGATCCTGGAGATCGGCGAGGCCCGGGTCCTCAGCGATCTGGGTGATAAGCCCGAGCTGCAGGCCGAGCTGTTGGGGACGCTCGGCACGGTCTATCAGAATCTGGGGCAGTTCGATCGAGCGCGGGAGCTCAAAGAAGCCGGGCTCGATCGCCGGAGGTCCTCCGATCCTGCGCCGCGCGCCGAGCTGGCGAAAGACCTCAACAACCTGGCCAGTCTGCACTACTCGCAGCGCGACTACGCCGCGGCCGAGGCGAGATTCCGCGAGTCTCTGGCCCTGTGGCAGCAGCTCGAGCTGCCGGCCAAGGATCTCGCCCATTTGCGCAACAATCTGGCTTCGGCTCTCCTGCAACTGGCGCGCTACGACGAAGCCGAAGGGCACCTCCAGCAGGTGCTCGAAGCCTATCGGGAGCACTTCGGCGCCGCCTCGTCGGAGGTGGGCACCTGTCTCTATAGCCTGGCGACCCTCTACTCGAACCGCGGAGAGCTCGAGCAAGCCGAGCCATTGCTGCGCCGCGCGCTGGCCATCCAGGTCGAGCTTTACGGCCCATCGCACCCTCGTGTGGCCGGGGTGCTCGGTAGCCTCGGATGGCTGCTCTATGTCAAAGGTGAGTTGGTGGAAGCGCGCGACTTTCTCGAGAGAGTCCTGGCGATTCGCTCGTCACGGCTCGATGCCCAACACTCGCGAGTGGTCGCGGCGAAAAAAAGCCTCGCGGCAGTCCTACTGGAGCAAGGCGAGCTAGAGACGGCGCGGCGACTGCTCGACGAGGTGTTGGCGGTTCTTCGGCGCTCCGCGGCCGAGGGCTCCTGGGCGCTGGCGGACGCCGAGAGCCTGTGGGGTGTCTACCTGACCCGGCTGGCGCGCTACGCCGAAGCCGAACCCTATCTGATCGAAAGCTTGGTGGCGATCCGGGGGATGCGCGGTGACCGCAGCATCGACACCCGAATCGCCACCGACCGCGTGGTCGGGCTCTATGAGGCCTGGGGTCGGCCGGATCGCGCCGATCGCTACCGAGCGCAAGCCACTCCGGGTGCCTGAGCCAGCCAGCGATCGGCTATCGTGCCTGGTAGTCCAAGATCCGCCAGTCCGAGCTGCTCGACCCTGACCTGAGGAGTTGCCAGGTGGCGGTCTCGGCTTGCAGCACCCGCGCGAGCCATTGGGCGGCCGCCGAGCTGCTTTGCTCGACCGTCCCGGATGTCGATCCCGGGTGCTGAAGACGGACGAAGCCCTGCCGCGAAATCAATCCGGAGGGTGCCGCCAAGTCCCCCACCTTTAGCCAGCCGACAACCGTCTCCACGGGTCCGCTTAGAGCTTTGTCCGGATCGGGGTCGACGACCTCTATCTCGTTCTTGAAGCCAGTCCCGGACGGCTGATCGTCGACCAGGATCAGCTGCGCCATGATCGCGGCACCACCG
>JBCCGX010001512.1:0-2087 GCA_039029035.1 Acidobacteriota bacterium
ACCCGGGACGCCTGGGCCGGAAGGTGTCGCCTTGCTGCGTACCCTCGAACCGCCACCCGAAGTGGTGATGTTCACCGTCCATACCGACGACGACCCGGTCTTCGTCTCGTTGTGCAACGGCGCTTGCGGCTATCTCCTCAAGGACACTCCACCCGACCGCCTGTTGACGGCTCTGCGTGAGGCTAGGGCGGGCGGCGCGCCGATGTCGTCGCGCATCGCCCGCAGGGTCATCGAGCTCTTCCGGCAGGTGGCGCCGCCGCCCCGCGACCCCCACGATCTGACGATGCAGGAGACGCGCTTGTTGGAGCTATTCGCCGAGGGCTACACCTATCAGAGCAGCGCTGAGCGTCTCGGTGTGAGCATCAACACCGTACGCAGCCATGTGCGCAGCATCTACGACAAGCTGCACGTGCGCTCGCGGTCGGCCGCCGTATCGAAAGCGCTGCGCAGCGGCATTCTCTCCTGAGCTCGACGTCCTGAGCTCCACGTCCTGAGCTCAACGTCCGGAGCTCGACGCATGATCATGCGATACCGCCGCCGTCGGGCGACGCCTAAGCTGCCGGTATGCGAAATGTGCCGTGCATCCTCCTCCAAGCCGCGTTCTCCGTTCTCGCCGCCATGCCGACCGCTGCGGCACCCATCACCTGGGCGGATCCCGCCGGGCTGTGTGCCGGCAATCTGCCTTGCTTCACGACCCTTGGCGATGCTGTAGCCAACGCTGGCCCGGCGCCGGCACAGGTCTTCGTCTTCCCTGGCACCTACGCCGAGAGCCTCGAACTGGGCACCATGGGGTCCGCGTTGCCGGGCGGCAATCCCGGCGAGCTGGCCATCGTCTCGGTCGATGCCGGCGGCCAGCCGGCTCCCGGGGCGATCATCGACCCGGGCGCGCCCTCGGGTCCAGGCAGCGGCGACGCGATTTCCGCCACCGCCTTCCCAGCGCCCCTGACCCTCGATGGACTGGTGGTGCGCTCGCCTGACCTCAACGGCATTTTCCTCATCGGTGGCACCGCGAGCGCGCGCCTGGTCGGCGTCGACGCCAGCGGTAGCCCCATGGGCAATGGTGCCGTGGTGGCCAACTCCAGCGGCACCATCGAGGTCGTCGACTGCACGGCAAGGCTCAACTTCAATGCGGGTTTCAACCTGGCCAGCCAAGCCGGATTGGTGGTCGTCTCGGGAACCCTCGCAGAACGTAACGACGGCGCCGGCTTCGCCATCGTGGCCCAGTCGGCGACGATCACCGATTCCCAGTCGGAGTTAAACGGCGACGACGGCTGGGTGATCAGCCCCCCCAGCCCGGGCGGCAGCCTGACCCTGACCAACGTCCTTTCGCGCGGCAATGCCGGCCAAGGTCTGTTCAGCATCAGTATCAACCCGGACGATCAGTTCGCGGTCGTGACAGCGACGGGCCTCACCCTGCAGAACAACGGGAGTCAAGGTGCCACGCTGTTCGGCTTCAATGTGACCCTGAATCAGCTCACGACCGAGGACAATGGCGGTGCCGGTCTGAACCTGGGCGGGGAGACAATAGCGATCCAACAGCTCAGGTCGGCACGCAATGGCGACAGCGGAGCGTTCATTGGCGTGACGAGCCAGATCACGATCCAAGGTGCTGATATCGAGGGCAATATGGACGGCGGATTGGGTGTCCTCGCAGCGGATGGCCAGACGGCCACGGCTTCGGCGACCGATCTCGTCGCTACCGGAAACGTCGGCACCGGCATCGCCTTCGTGGGCCTCCAGGATGCGCGCTTCGCCGCGGTCGACATCATCAACGCCACGGCCGTCGACAACACCGAAGGTGGGATCGCCGCCATCGCACACCTCGCCACCGCGACCCAGATCACAGTCACCGACAACATCTCGCTGGGCTTTATCCTCGACGCCACCGAGCTGGCTGAGGCCTCGTTCGTGACGTCGTCTGGCCATACCGCCGGCATCGTCGTCGACGCCGAGCAGGAAGCGCGACTGCGCGACTCGGACGCATCGAACAATATCTCCGGTCTCTTGGTCGACGGCTCTCGTTCTGTCATCGAGCGGGTGACCGCGACAATGAATGGGCCGAGCAACGGCAACCCTGGGTCCGGTGC
>JBCCGX010001513.1:0-2086 GCA_039029035.1 Acidobacteriota bacterium
GACGGCTAGCGGCAAGATCGATCGTGTCGCCTTGGCCCGCCAAGTCTTCCCCGCCGCCGCAACCGATCTCGACGCGCCGCCGCACGCTGTGCTTCGTCACGCGCCGCCGCGCGATTCAATCGAAGTCACCCTGGTCGACCTGTGGAGGGAGCTACTCGGCGAGCGGTCGATCGGTATCCACGACGATTTCTTCGCCCTCGGCGGCCACTCCTTGCTGGCGGTGCGCCTGCTCGCCCGCCTGCAGGAGCGGCTCGAGGTCACGGTGCCTTTGCGGACCTTCTTCCGCCATTCGACCGTCGCCGGCCTCGCGTCGTGCCTCGAAGAGGCAGGGGGTGAGGGTCGCAGGCAGCTGCCGCCCCTGGGCCCGTCAAACGACCCATCCGATGCGCCGCTCTCCTTCGCCCAACAACGTCTGTGGTTCCTCGACCGACTGGAGCCCGGCTCCGGGGCGTACCACATCGCCCGATCGATCCCCCTCGAAGGTCCTCTCGATCTCGCCGCCCTCGATGGCGCTCTGATCGAGATCGTCCGCCGCCACCAGGCGCTGCGGACTGTGTTCCTCAGCCGTGATGGCGAGCCACGGCAAAGGCTCGAGCCGACACCGGCAACGCTCCTCGCCACGGTCGACCTGCGCCACGTCGAAGCCGGCCACCGGAACGATCGGGCCCAGGCGGAGATCGAGGCCGCGGTTCGCCGGCCCTTCGACCTGCGCCAGGACCTCATGCTGCGTGCCCTGGTCTTGCGCCTCGGCGAGACGGCCTGGGAACTGTTGCTCGACCTCCACCACATCGCCGCCGACGGGGTTTCGATGGAGGTCTTCGCCCGCGAGCTCAGTACCGCATACCGTGCCCGGATCGAGCCAACGGCGACAGGCCGGCATCGCGCGATGCCCAAGCTAGCGATCCAATACACCGACTTCGCGCGCTGGCAGCGCAGCTGGCTCCAGGGCGAGATCCGCCAGGAGCTGCTCGCCTACTGGTGCCGTCAACTCGAGGGTCTATCCACCCTGGAGCTGCCCACCGACCGGCCGCGACCGACCATGGCGAGTGAGCACGGCGATCGCCTGCCTCTGGTTCTCGATCCGTCGACGACCACTGCCCTGAAAGCGCTGGCCGTCGCCCATGGCTCGACCCTCTTCATGGTCCTCCTGGCTGCCTTTCAAAGCCTGCTGCAACGCCATTCGGGCCAGGACGACATCGTCGTCGGCACGCCGATCGCCAATCGAACACACAGCGCTCTGGAGCGGCTGATCGGCTGCTTCGCCAACACCCTCGTGCTGCGTGGTGACCTCGGGGAGGATCCGACGGCCGAGGTCTTGCTGGCCCGCCTGCGCGCGACCTGCCTTGATGCCTACGCCCACCAGGATATGCCCTTCGAGAAGCTGGTCGACGCCTTAGAGCCGGAGCGCGACCTGGGCCGCAACCCCCTCGTCCAGGTCATGCTCTCCTTGCAGCAGCGCGCCGGCGTCTCTCTCGACCTCGGACCCGTCTCCCACGGCCCGATCCGGGCCCGCGGTCGCGCGGTCAAGCTCGATCTCCATCTCGCGGTGCTCGAAGACGCCGAGCAACTCCACGGCTTCCTGGAGTACCGCCGCGAGCTCTTCGACTCCACGACGGCCCATCGCTTCCTGCGCCATTGGCAGAACCTTCTTGACGCTCTCACCCGCACCCCCCGGCGGCGCCTCTCGCGTCTGCCGATGCTTTCGCCCGCCGAGAGCCACCAGCTGCGCCGGGAGTGGAACGACACCCGCGCCGCGCTGCCTCAGGCCGAGGGCCTGCATGACCTGATCCGGCGCCAGGCCGCTCGGACCCCCGACGCGATCGCCGTCAGCAGTGACGAGGTGGATTGCCCCCACAGCCTCAGCTACGGCCAGCTCTGGCGCCGCGCCGAGAGCCTCGCCCACCGCCTAGCGGCTCTTGGCGTAGGACCGGAGACCCGGGTTGCAGTGGCCATGGAGCGCAGCTGCGAGATGATGGTCGCGCTCCTCGGCGTGCTCGAAGCGGGCGCTGCCTACCTGCCCCTCGACCCGGCCTATCCGCCGGCCCGCCTGGCCTTCATGCTGGCCGACGCGGACTGCCCGGTGCTC
>JBCCGX010001514.1:0-2080 GCA_039029035.1 Acidobacteriota bacterium
ATCATCCTCGACTGGGACGGTCACCAACCGGCGACCGAGCCCGGCAACCCCGACATCGTCTACGCCGAGCGCCAGGAGGGCCACCTCTCCCGGGTCGATATGACCACCGGCGAAATCATCGACATCCAGCCCCAAGCCGGCCCAGGTGAGGGGCCGGAGCGCTACAACTGGGACGCCCCGATCCTGGTCAGCCCACACCAGGCGACGCGTATCTACTTCGCCTCCCACCGGGTCTGGCGCAGCGACAACAGGGGGGACAGCTGGACGGCTATCTCCGGCGACCTGACCCGCAACCAGGAGCGCCTCACCCTGCCCATCATGGGCCAGACCCAGAGCTGGGACAACGCCTGGGACCTCTTGGCGATGTCCAACTACAACACGATCACCTCCCTGGCCGAATCGCCCCAGGCGGAGGGTCTGATCTACGCCGGCACCGACGACGGACTGATCCAGGTGACCGAGAACGGCGGTAGCGATTGGCGCGCCACCGAAGTCGGCACGCTGCCCGGCGTGCCGGCGACCGCGTTCGTCAACGACATCAAGGCCGACTTGTTCGATGCCGACACGGTCTACGTGGCCCTCGACAATCACAAATTCGGCGACTTCGGCCCGCATCTCCTGCGCAGCGCCGATCGGGGGCAGAGCTGGACCTCCATGCGCGGCAACTTGCCCGAGCGCACCCTGGTCTGGCGCCTGGTGCAGGACCACGAGCGCCCGGAGCTGTTCTTCGCCGCCACCGAGTTCGGCCTCTACTTCACTGTCGATGCCGGCCAGCACTGGACCGAGCTCGAGGGCGGCGTGCCGACGATCGCGTTCCGCGACCTGGCCATCCAGCGCCGCGAGAACGACCTGGTCGGTGCCTCCTTCGGCCGCGGCTTCTACATCCTCGATGATCTCAGCCCCTTGCGCGGGGTCTCCAGCGAGCAGCTCGAGCAAGAGGCGACGCTCTTCGCCCCCCGCGACGCCTGGTGGTACTTCCCACGGCCTCACCTGGCCTTCGGGCCCGGCCGCGGCGACCAGGGGGCGGCTCACTATGTGGCCCCCAATCCACCCTTCGGCGCCGTCATCACCTACTACTTGAAGGAAGGCCTCGAGACGCGCAAAGCCGTGCGCCAGAAGCAAGAGAAGACCGCCGGCTCGAAGGAGGAGGCGGTCGCTTTCCCGGGTTGGGATGCCGTGGAGCAGGAGCGTCGCGAGCCCGAACCCAGCATCTGGCTTATCGTGCGGGACGCCGAGGGGCACGTGGTACGGCGGATTCCCGGTCCGGCCAAGGCCGGTTTCCACCGCATCGCCTGGGACCTGCGCTATCCGACGCCGAACGCGGTCGAACTGGTCGAGCCACCACCGCCGCTCTGGGGCGAGCCGCCCAGCGGGCTGATGGTGGCGCCCGGCAGCTACGAAGTGGCCCTGGCGGTGCAGGCCGACGGCAAGACCCGAATGCTGTCGGAGCCGCAACGCTTCGAGGTCAAGCCACTGCGTAGCGGTGCCTTGGAAGGGGCCAGCCCCCAAGAGGTGGCCGCGTTCTGGCGCCGCTACGAATCGGCGGTCCGCGAGCACACGGCCATGCAAGTCACCCTGACCCGGCTCATGACCAAGGCCGGGCGTATGGCCGGGGTGATCGAGCACTCCCGCACCGACGTCCTAGCGATCGACCCACGCTTCCATGCCCTGCGCGGCGGCCTCCTGGAGCTCGAGGGTCGGTTCTCCGGCCTACGCTCGAAGGCCGAGACCGGGGAGAAAGCTCCGCCCACGATCGGCGACCGCCTCTTTGCCGTGTCGCGAGGCGTCGGTCTCTCGACCTACGGCCCGACGGCGAGTCATCGCCAGAGTCTGGAGATCGCCACCAGTGAGATGGCGGACCTGCGCTCGGAGCTGGAACGCTACCAGGCTGAGATTTCCGAGCTCGTCCGCGAGCTCATCGCCGCCGGGGCGCCCTGGATCGAGGGGGAGGCGTTGCCCTGAAGGACGGGTTAACTGCTAAACCGATGCCGGGCGGTCGGGCTCTCTGAGTGGGGACAGAGAGTGCTCCTGCCAACTCTAAGGTTTCTCAGAAAGTCGCTCGTTAGCCAATGACCGACTC
>JBCCGX010001515.1:0-2080 GCA_039029035.1 Acidobacteriota bacterium
AAGCCGGCGTAGAAGCGCATCTTGACGATCTCGGCCAAGGTCGGGTCCTGGCGCTCGAGCACATCGAGGGCTCCATCGAGGGCCAGCACGTTTTCGGTGCGCGGCTGCTCGGCGGCCAAATCGTCGGCGAACGAATCGCGCTGCAAGGCGCCGCCATGCTTCTCGCTCGCCACCCGTCGGGCGCGATCGATCAGAATGCGACGCATCGCCCGCGCCGCGGCGGCGTAGAAATGCCGCCGATCGTTCCACTCGATCTCGGCATCGCCGATCAGCCGCAGATAGGCCTCGTGCACCAGCGCCGTCGGCTGTAGTGTCTGTCCCGGCCGCTCGTGGGCCATGCGCGCCCGGGCGATCCGCCTGAGCTCGTTGTAGACCAGGGGCAGAAGCTCTTCCGCGGCGCCGGGATCCCCCTCGCCGATGGCATTCAGCAGCTCCGTGGTGCGGTCGGACATCTTGCTTTGGTGGGCGTTGCAGGTCGAGGATAGGTTGTCGGTGATTATCGCAGATCGCAACACGAGCGGCCGAAACCCCATCTGAGTTGTTGCAGAATACCGCCGCTTCTCGCTCCACACCGTAGAAGGTTCCGCGATCGACTAGGCCGCAGGCGACTGACGAAAGGAACACCATGTCTCGAGGATTCTCCCCAGCACAGCGACTCTTGATCTTTGGCGCCACGGCCTGGCTGGCCTCAGCGATCGGCCCGAGTGCGGTGCTGACCGCCGAGCCAGCGGTCGAGGCCGATCTGCTCGACCTCGGTGCCGGCGCTGCGCTGGTCCGCTTCAGCTCCGAGTATTCCACCGACTGGCGGGCTCAGTGGTCGGCTCTGGCACTGCTCGACGGCACGACCGGTCTCGGTTGGTGCAGCCGCAAAGGCGCACCGTTCCCGCACGAGCTCGTGGTGGAGCTTGCCGCCCGCTCTCGGCTCGACAGCCTCACTTTGTACAACGCGGGCAACCAGGAGGCGAGTCAGCCCGGCATCTCGACCCGGGAGGTGGAGATCTACACTTCGCTCACCGGGCCTGAGAGTGACTTCGAGCTCGTAGCGAGAGGGGAAGTCGAGCGCGGTGGCGGAACCACGTTCGACCTGCAGCCAGCGAGGGCAGCGCGATGGATCCGCATCGTCATCCGCTCCAACTGGGGGCACCCCGAGTACACCGAGCTGATGGAGCTGGAAGCCACCGGCTCGGCAATCAGCGGCAGCGATCCTGCGGCCGAGCTGAGCGGCGTCTATGAGGGTCTCTACGGCGGCCGGCCGCTGCGCACGATTCTGGCGCGTCGCGGCAGCGACGTGACCGGGTGCTATAGCGGGTCCGGCGAGGGCCGCTTGAGCGGCCATGCGGCGACCCGGTCGGCGGAGCTCGAATGGCGGCAGGAGCACGATGGGGGAGCGGGTCTGGCCGGCTCTCTGCTGCTGGTGGTCTCCGACGGTGGGGCCCTCTCCGGGCTCTGGTATGGCCGCGGGTCGAAAGCCGACCTGGTCGGTCGCTGGACCGGCCAGCGGGTCGCCTCGCCGGCCGCACCCCAACAGGGCTCAGCGACCCAACAAGGGCCTGCGATGGCATGTCCGGCCGAAGACCTCGCGTCGACCCTCGATCGCGCCGGCCGCGCGACCCTCTACGGGATTCGCTTCGCCAGTGATTCGGCGCAGCTGGCCGCCGCCGCCGAGCCGACTCTACGCCAGATCCTGGATCTCCTCGCTGGCGACCCCGAGCTGCGTTTGACCATCGAAGGCCATACCGATAGCGAGGCGTCGCAGAGCTACAACCAGGATCTGTCCCGGCGCCGCGCCGAGGCGGTCCGGGCCTGGCTGGTGGAACGCCAGGTCGCGCCGGACCGCCTGCAGGCGATCGGTCGGGGAGAGTCACAGCCGGTAGCGGACAACGCCACCTCACACGGCCGGCGGCTCAACCGCCGGGTGGAGATCCTGCGAAGATAGTCCCGATTTTCTTGCGCGTCGGTGTCGCAAAGTTTCGCTCTTCTTCGCTGGTCCCGATGAACCGTCCAATCCACCTGAGGAGAAGTCATGGACCTGCGACGCGATGCCGACTCCAAGTCGATCCCCCCTGCCGCCACTCGCCGC
>JBCCGX010001516.1:0-2079 GCA_039029035.1 Acidobacteriota bacterium
GAGCACTGAGCCGTTGAACTGACCCAGCTCGTGGTACTGCTGCATCAGTCGATCGATCGTTCTCGCCGAGCTAGCCCTCGCCGGGGCATCCTCGGCCCGAACGCCCCCCAAAGAACCCAGCAGACCTGCCAAGAGAGCGAGGCAGCAAACACGCTTCAACCTGAGATCTCTCATCTTGTCTTCCTTTGGGCGATGCGTCGGCGACCGCTTCAGACCTTGATGACGACCTTGCCGCGAGCGTGGCCCTGCTCGAGATACCGTAGGGCCTCCGGTACCTCGGCTAGCGTATGGATCCTATCGATGACTGGCGTCACCTGCCCGGCCTCGATCAACTGCCTGAGGTCGCGTAAATCGCCCCGGTTACGCTTCGTGTCCAGCGCCGCGAGTTTCTGGGAGACGAAGGGCGAGAGGACAGCTGCCTGAAGCAGTCGACCCAAAGGGCCGATCCAGCGCCCCGATGAGTCGCCGCTGCTCAGGATCAGCCGGCCGTTGGGTGTCAAGGCCCTCCGACAGGCCGCTGGTGAGCGCGTCCCCGCCAGCTGGAAAATCAGATCGTACTTCTGGTCACTCCCAATGCAATCCTCCTGTGTGTAGTCGATCACCTCGTCGGCGCCGAGGGAGCGCACCAACTCCAGGTTTCTCGTGCTGCAGACGCCTGTCACATGAGCGCCGAGGGCCTTGGCAATCTGCACCGCGAAGGTGCCCACGCCACCCGAGGCTCCGATGATCAGTACCTTTTCTTTCGGCTGCAATCGACCGGCATCACGCAGTCCCTGGAGCGCCGTTAGCGCCGCTAGGGGCACGGCCGCAGCCTGCTCGAAGGTGAGGTTGCTCGGCTTGCGTGCCAGCTCGGTCTCGGCCGCGCGCACGACTTCGGCGAACGCCCCATTGGCCACGCCGAAGACCTCGTCCCCTGGCCGCAACGAAGTTACGTTCTCGCCGACGGCTTCCACCTCACCCGCGAAATCGACTCCGAGGTGCTTCGCTTTCGGTCGCCGTAGGCCGATGAACAGGCGCATGAAGTACGGCTCACCACGCATGAAGTGCCAGTCATAGGGATTGGCCGCCGCGGCACGAACCTTCACCAAAACAGCGTCCTCACCCAGAACCGGCCTGGCGACCTCCTCGAGTTGGAGGATGTCCGGCGCGCCGTAGTGGCTGTAGGTGATGGCCTGCATCCGGCCATCGATCGCGGCTTCGCGGCTCGCGGAGGAATCGACGGCTGGGGTCTCACGCGCCAGCTCGGGCGACGCGATCGGCTTTGGGTCGGAGACAGAGAGGTTCGTATCGATGCTGAGAGCTTCCATGGGGATTCTCCTGAGATTCGTTGTGAGGTTTGGCGCGGCGCGGTGCTCTCCGGGCACGCCAAAACTTACTACGTAAGTTTACGCCGTAAGTTCTACACAATTCGATCTCCTCAAGAAAGCAGCGATCAACCGAAAGGCCTCGGCCTGAGGCTCACGCCCGTGAACGGAGCGTCTCGAGTCCGTCGAGGACCAGATCGAGGCCGAGCTCGAACTCTGACTCGGGCGCCGATGCGCCGCCAGGGTCGGCTTGCGACGACCGCGCCTCCGTGAGCCAGGTCATCATCTCACTGAGGTAGGGGTATTCCTTCGAGGGAACTCGGGGCTGGAGATCCGTCACCACATCGGGCAATCCCTGCGAGTCGAACGGCCAGTTGACCTCCTGCAAGGTGAAGCCATAGACGTAGCTGCTGAACGTGAGCTGCGCCCGGTACGCCAGCTCGATCGAGAAGCCCGCCCGGCGCAGCGTACCGATCACCGCGTCGCTGTGGCGGAACCGAACGGGACTGGGCGTCACTCGCGACTCGACCAGGGCTGCCGCCCAGGGATGGCGCAACAGCACCTCGCGCATCGACTTCGCCGTCTCGCGCAGGGCCTCTCGCCATGGGGCGTCTTGCGGCGGCGGCACGAACTCGCCCACCACCCTCTCCACGATGCCGTCCAGGATCTCGTCCTTGTTCGCCACATGGTTGTAGAGCGACATCGCTTGCACACCGAGCGCCTGACCGAGCTTGCGCATCGAGAGGGATTCGATACCGCTCTCATCGACCAGAGC
>JBCCGX010001517.1:0-2070 GCA_039029035.1 Acidobacteriota bacterium
CGTCGCCTCGAGCAGCTTCTGGCGGGTCGCGGCCGAGCGGTCCGCGTTGGTCATGCGCGGCAAGGTTGCACCTCAGAAAAAACTAGTCTAGACTGAATGTGTTTCGCGCAGCCGCTGGTCTGGGCCGACCCAGTTCCCTTGGATTCGAGACTCTTGTCTGTGGGATCCCTGTCCATCGTCAGCGCTTGTCGTTCGTCCCATCTCTTCGATCTCCGCAACAGTACGGATTCTACCAAGCGCTCGCGTAGCACAAGCTACCCGAGCGTCTTGTCTCGCCAGAGAGGAGACTCTCGTATGAAGGACCGAAACCGGTCGATCGCCCTCGTGCTGAGCCTGATGAGTCTGTTCGGTGCCCTGCCGGGCCAGGCAGACGAGCCGCTGCCTGTCGTCCGCGTCGGCATAGTCTTCGATGGACCGTGGCCGGGCAACGAGACGATATTGGCGCTCACCCGCACCGAGATTGTCGCACTGACCGAGCGCGACTTCGACGTTCGTTTTCCTGCTGCCGAGCAACGCGTCGGCGATTGGACCTTCGACGGTGCCCGTGCCGCGGTCGAGTCCCTCCTCGCCGACGCGGAGGTCGACCTGGTCATCGCCTGGGGCGTATTGGCCTCCCAGGCCGCGGGTCGTACCGCGGCGCCCGAGAAACCGGTGATCGCGCCGTTGATCCTCGACATCGGCCTGCAGAGCATCCCTTACGACGCCGGGGTGAGCGGTGTGGCCAATCTGAGCTACGTCACGTTCCAGGACAACACCGCCGAGGAGTTGTCGATCTTCCGCGACATCGTGCCCTTCGACAAGCTGACCTTCCTCGCCCAGCGTGGGATCATCGACGCCATCCCCGAGCTGACGGAGCGAACCCGCGAGCTGGTCGAGGGCCTGGGGATCGAGGCCTCCTACGTACCGATCGACGTCTCGGTCGACGAAGCGCTGGCGGCGATTCCCGACGATACCGAAGCGGTCTACGTCTGGCCCCAGTTCCAGCTCGCTCGCGGCGAAGTCGAGCGCCTGGTCGCCGGTCTCGAGGCGCGCCGCCTGCCGACCTTTTCCGCTCTGGCCGACGACGCTTTCGAGGCCGGCATCCTGGCGACCCTGGCGGCGGAGGATTTCTTCCCGCGCCTGGCGCGTCGCGTCGCACTCAATACCCAGAGCATCCTGCTCGGCATCGAGGCCGGTCACTTGCCGGTCGCCTTTGCTGTCCGTGGCCGGCTGACCATCAATCTGGCGACGGCCCAGGCGATCGGCGTGTCGCCGCGCTGGGAGCTGCTGATCGAAGCCGACCTGATCGGTGCCGAGAGCATCGACGGCTTGCAACCCGTCGATTTCGATCAGACGGTCCGCGAAGCGGTCGAAGTCAACCTCGACGTCCTCGCCCAGCAGCGTCTGGTGGCTGCCGGAGCACAAGATCCGGTGCGTGCCAGGGCCGCCTTGCGGCCGCGGGTCGACCTCTCGGCGAGCGGTGTCGGCATCGACGACGACCGCGCTGGTGTGGGCCAGGCCGAGCGCACCTTCACCGGCCGTCTGGCCCTGAGTCAGGTGGTGTTCGACGACCAGGTGCGGGCCAACATCGCGATTCAGGACCAGTTGCAGACCGGTCGCGAGGCGGAGCTCGAGCAGGTGCGCCTCGATATCGCGCTCGACGCCGCGACCGCTTACCTCAACCTGCTGCGTGCCGTGTCGTTGGCCGAGGTGCAGCGCTCGAATCTGACGCTCACCCGCTCGAATCTCGAGCGCGCCGAGCTACGGCGCTCAGTGGGAGCGGCGAATCCGGCCGAGGTCTTTCGCTGGCAGAGCCAGATCGCCAACGACCGACGTGCCTTGATCGATGCCATGGCCTCGATCCAGCAGGCGGAGATCGCCCTTAGCCGGCTGCTCGACCGCGATCTCGGGACGCGTTACCGGGCGGCTGCGATCGACCTCGAAGATCCTTTGTTGGTCACCGGCGAGACGCGTTTCGACGGTTATATCGAGACACCGCGGCATTTTCACACCCTGAGCAACTTCATGGTCAGCGAGGGGACGGTGATCGCGCCCGAGATCATCCGGCTGCGGACCAGCATCGCCGCGCAG
>JBCCGX010001518.1:0-2068 GCA_039029035.1 Acidobacteriota bacterium
CGGAACAACGGATCGGCCGCCTGGAGAAGCTTGCCGCGTAGGCGTGGCGGCAAGTCGGGCGTTTGGTGAAGAAATTCACGCACGATGTCGGCGGCCTGCGGCGAGTTGTGACCGCTAAGTGTCCCCTGCAGCCAGCCGAGGGGGAAGAAGATGTCGCCGGTTTGCTGGATCTCTTCCAGTAACTCGAGACCCGGGCGGATCAGATGCGCGGAGCTGGTGGCTCGCAGGGGATGGTGTAGATAGCCGAGGGCTTCGAGCACCCAACGTTCTTGCTGCCGGTTGGCAGGCTCCGTCAAGCTTGCGAAGAAGCGCTCGCGCATGGTCGGATCAGCCGAGAGGGCGGGCCGTACGAACTCGAAGCGCGTCCGTCGATCCGGATTTTCGATCCGCTCGAGCTGGGCATCGAGCAGGCTCTCGGAATCGTTCACTCCGCGCACCGCCAGCTCCAGGGCGAGGGTCACAAGATCGTTCTCTGCCAACGGCAGCCCGGTAACCTCGACGTCCCCTGCCCAGATGCGGCGCAGACGCGAGATCGCTTCCGCGCTCAGAGCGACATCACGATAGGCGGCGAAGTAGGCCGCGCGCAGACGAGGGTTGGGCGCTGCCTCGAGACGTTGCCAGAGGTGCGCTTCGAGATTCGGTGCCAGCTCGCCTCGCGAGGCTTCGGGAAGGTAGCGCCAGAAAGCCGCCGTCAAATGATCGAGTACGCGCTGGATGTTGAGCTCGTCTGTCTCCACTGACAGGGCTCGCATCGCCAGGTCGACCCAGTGCCGGGGCTCGACCTCGCCTTCGAGCATCGCATCCCACAGGGACAGCCAGGCGATCGCCCGCGTCTGCCGGTTCGCAATCTCTGGCAGGCCCTCGAGCAGGGCCTCGCGGCTGCTCGGATCGAGCGCGAAGCGGCCATAGCCGACGCCGGCGCCGTTCGCCAAGACGAAGCCAGGTGCCGGCAGCCCTACCGCTTCGGTCACCTCCAGGGTGGCCTGACGCAGATCCACATCGATCCGATGCTCCTCGGCTCCCTGACCGAGGAGCAGCTGCAGCTTCTGCGGCCAAGCACGTCCATTGTCGTGCGGATCGGTCTGGCGCAGGGTCAAGGCGGCGATCGTGCCGTCTTCGACCTCGAGGTCGGCGCTCACCGTGGGGCGGCCGGGCTCGTTGACCCAGGTGGCGCTCCACGCCCTGAGATCCCGATCGGTGCGGGTGTCCATCACCTCGATCAGATCAGGCCAACTGGCGTTGGCGTAGCGGTGTCCTTCGAGATACTCGCGGATCCCATCGCGGAAATCGGCTTCACCGAGCAGCAGCTCCAGGTGGCGCATGACGATCGGTGCCTTCTGGTAGATGATGGCGCCATAGAGGGAGCCGGCTTCGTTCAGGTTGGCGAGGGGCTGGCGGATCGGGTTGGCGCCGGCGGTGCGATCGACCTCGTAGGCGCGGGGATAGTGGGCCAGCAGGAAGCGCAGCTCGTGGTCGACTTCCGGAAATGAAGGGTTGATGATCTTGGCCGCCATGAAGTTGGCCAGCACCTCTTTCATCCAAACGTCGTCGAACCACTCCATCGTCACCAAGTTGCCAAACCACATGTGCGCCGTCTCGTGGGCGATCAGGCTGGCGCGCGATAGCAAGTCGTTCTGGGTGGCCGACTCGTCGAGGAATAGGCTGCGAGCGCGGTAGAGGATCGCTCCCGGGTGTTCCATGCCGCCGTATTGGAAGGCCGGCATGAGGACAAAATCGAACTTCTCGAACGGGTAATCGATGCCGGTGTAGTCCTCGAGCCAGCTCAAGGCCGTGGCGTGCAGATCGAAGATGTCTTCGACATTACGCGCCACTTTCTCGGCGTCAGTCTCGCGATGCAGCAGGCGCAAGGTACGGCCATCCCGCTCAGCCGTCTCGACCTGCAGGCGGCCGGCAGCGAAGGCGAGGAGGTAGGTCGAGATCGGATGACGCGAGCGGAAGGTGAAGGTCTGCCGCTCCCCGGCTGTGGGCCCCAATATGACCGCCCGAACCAGTAACCGACTTCACCGTCGGTAAAGCTGACGCCCGCTCCACCAACAACCGCACCGTC
>JBCCGX010001519.1:0-2064 GCA_039029035.1 Acidobacteriota bacterium
ACCTGCTCGTCGGTCTCGTATTTGTTGCCCGGGATGCGGAATTGCACGGTGAGGAGGTTGTCGCTGTCGAAACCGACGTCGACCCGCTGCAGCTGGCTGAAGCTGCGCATCAACAAAGCCGAGGCGACGAGCAGGACCACCGCCAGAGCGAGCTGTGCGACGACAAGGGTTTGGCGCAGTCGGCCGCTGCGGCGGCTGGCGGATTGCGACCTGCCGCCGTCTCGGAAGGCGTCGGCGAGATCGGTGCGCGACGCCTTGAAGGCGGGGAAGAGGCCGAAGAAGAGACCGGTCAGGAGGGAGAGGCCGGCGGCGAAGGCCAAGACGATCGGATCGAGCTCGACACTGTACATGCGCCCGACCCAGCCCATGCCGTAACGCAGCAAGAGCTGCAGGCTGCCCTGGGCGACGGCCAGGCCGAGCAGGCCGCCGGCGATCGACAGGACGAGGTTCTCGGTCAACAGCTGGCGCAACAGGCGACCGCGGCCGCCGCCGAGGGCGGTGCGGATGGCCATCTCGCGCTCGCGGCCGGCGGCACGGGCGAGCTGCAGGTTGGCGACGTTGGCGCAGCCGATGAGGAGCACCGCGCCGACGGCGGCGAAAAGGATGCCTAGAACGGTGCCGGCGCGGGAGCCACCGAGGACCTCGGTGAGGGGGACGATGCGGCTGGCGGTGCCGCGATTGGGATCGGGGAAAGTCTCGGTGAGGCGGGTGACGATGGCGTCCAGCTGCTCTTTGGCGCGGTCGATTGTCATGCCGTCGGCCAGGCGGCCGAGGATGAAGAAGGTCCGATGGTCGCGGTTCAGCTCACCGGGGTAGGTGTGCAGCGAGATCCAGGCTTCGGTGGTGTCGTAGGGGAATTGGAACTCGGCCGGCATCACGCCGACGATGGTGTGGACCTCGTTGTTGAGCAGGACCGTCTGGCCGATGGCCTCAGGGTCGCCGCCGTAGCGCCGCTGCCAGAAACCGTGGCTCAGCACTGCGGTGCGCTCGCCACCGGGCTCGTCTTCGCCCGGCAGGATGGCGCGGCCGAGCCGCGGTCGCTCGTCGAGCACGTCGAAGAACGAGGCGGTGACGAAGAGGCCGCGAATGCGCTCCGGCTGCAGCTCGCCGCCGGTCACCGTGACGCTCTGGGAGCGGATCGCCGCGAGGGCCTCGAAGTGCGTCGCCTGGCGCTGCCAGTCGCGCAGATCCTCATAAGCGATGCGCAGGGACGAGCGCGTCTCGCTGCTCTCGGCCACCGCCATCACCCGCTCGGCGACGGGAGAGGAGAGGGTACTGAAAAGCACGCCGTGGATGACGCTGAAGATGGCGGTGGTGGCGCCGATCCCGAGCGCCAGGGTAGCCAGGGCGACGAGCGTTACGAGGGGAGCGCGGCGCAGGGTACGGAGGGCGACTCGGAGATCTTGGAGAATGCTGGACATGAGGATTCCTTGTCTGGAGCGGGTTCAGACGGAGTGATGCCGGCCGGCAAGTCGGACGCAAGACCTGGTGCGGCCTCTAGTGGCCGTGCTCGATGACCTCTTTCAAACCGTAGCGGGCGGCGCGTCGAACTGAGGGGTTCGCGTCGTCGCGCGCGGCCTCGGCCAGGGTCTCTTCCGCCGCTGCGGCGCGGATCTCGCCCAGGGCTTCCGCCGCCAGGGCGCGAACGCGTTCTTCGGGATCTTGCGCCAGGATCTCGATCAGGCGTGGGATGGCCCGGCGGACGCGAATATCGCCCAGGGCCCACGCGGCCGCAGCGCGCACCGAGGGGTCGGGGTCGTCGAGGGTGGCGGTGAGGGCGTCTAAGCCCGGCTCCGGAATGTCGCGCGGATGACGCAGCTCGCCCAGGCCCCAGGCAGCGTTGCGGCGCACCACGGGATCCCCGTGGTCGAGGCTCTCGGCGAGGGCGGGAGCGGCACGCGACGACATCGACGCCAGGGCGATCGTCGCGGTCTCGCCCGGCGCGGGTTGAGCCCACTGGGCGTGGGACGACTGCCAGCCGCGGCTGCGCAGTAGGTTCCACCGCAAGACACCGTCGCGGATGTTACGACGGATCGGAGCATCGTCGGCGAGCAAGGCGACCAG
>JBCCGX010001520.1:0-2063 GCA_039029035.1 Acidobacteriota bacterium
CGGTAGCGCAGCACGGCATCGGTGGTTTCGAAGTCGAAGGAGTCGGCCGAGGAGCCCTGGTTGCCGGGGAAGAGGAGGTTGGTGATCTCGTCTTCGGCGACGAAAACACCGAAGGCGTTCTTGCCCGCCTTGCCGGTGGTCCTGAGGCCCCAGATTGGGTCGGCGACGTTGCGGGTGAAGACGGTGTCGAGGTTGGTGTCGAAGAGGTCGGCGTCTTCCAGGAAGAAGGGCCGGCGCTCGGGAAAAAAGAGGGCGAATTGATTGTTGACTTCGAGTTGCGCGACGTCGGCCTCGACTTGACTGAAGTCCGGATTGAAGGTGGCGGAGAGGTTGAGATTCGGCGTCACC
The DNA here is from genome assembly GCA_039029035.1 of Acidobacteriota bacterium. Taxonomy (GTDB): domain Bacteria; phylum Acidobacteriota; class Thermoanaerobaculia; order Multivoradales; family J023; genus JAAELT01. The sequence goes on from JBCCGX010001520.1 coordinate 349, forward strand.
CCCCAGCGCACGGTAAGGCCCAGGTCCGAGACTTCGTCGGCCGTCTCGAGAGGGCTTACGGGGAAGTCCTCGCGCTCCTCCAGCACGCCGCCGGTGATTGTCGGGTTGATCTCCAGGTTGCGCCCCGGCGAGATATTCGCGAAGCCTTCGAGCTTGGCAAACTGGCAGACATAACAGTCGACGTCGCGGTCCTGTGGATTGTTGGCCAGGCGGATGCGCGTGTCGCGCGGCATGTTGCGCAGGATGTCGACGCCCCAGATCTGCGCTCCCGTGGTCTGCGGGAAGCGCAGGGAGGAGAACGGTACCGCCAGCTCGACGATGTAGCCGGTTTCGGTCAGGCGGCCGGCGGAGCTCCAGATGGCGTCCCACGAGGAGTCTTCGTTGTCGTTGACGTCGTCCATCATCGAGTCCATCTGCACTCCGCGCGGATTGACGAAGAACTGGAAGGCGCGGCGACCGTCGTTGAAGGTATCGAGTGCGATGCCGACGAAGTCGTCCGAGAAGGCGCGGTCACGGTCGGCCAGCCGGGCGCGGATCTTGCCCGGCTCCGGGTCCTGGGCGCGAAAGGCAACGTAGAGTTGGCCGTTGTCGTAGGTGATCAGGCATTCGGTCTCGGCCGCCGGCGCGATGTTCTCGCCCGGCTTGGTTTCGTAGGCCAGGGGGATCGAGGCCGCCTGCGCCCAGGCGGCTTCGTCGAGCACGCCGTCGATCTCGATCGGCAGGTGAGTGCGCGCGACGCGGTGTACCGGCTTGCTACCGTTGGTCGACACCTTGCCGACCTTGGGTAGCGACTTGGCCAGGACAGGCGTCGCCAGAAACGCGACGCCGAGGAGCAGACCGACCCGCAGCCGGGCCCTCTTGGTGTGGTGATCCATCGGTCGAGGGTGGAACGAGCAGGGGGCGACACACATGGCTGACCTCTCGTAAATGCGAGCGATTCGAACGACAACTGAGGGCAGGTTACGGTCGCTGCTCGGGTGAGTTGTCGGATGACGATGGGTTTTACGGTGGTGTTACATCGCGGGTCCAGGGCGCGCTGAAGGTCCTATGGGGGCTCGGGATTCGGAGGCAGGGTGCGACAACCGCCTTTGTCATCCCACTACCAGGTTGTTCCACCCAAGACCCCCTTAGGAGCCATCGCATGAAGACGAAGCCCACACTCGGAATCTCAGCCACCTCAACCGCTCTGCTGCTGAGCCTGTTCCTACCGACGGTGACGATCGCAGCATCAGCCTCGCAGCAAGCAACCGGGATCAATCAAAATTTCGTCGACCCGGAGGTCGCGCGCGAGCGCCAGAACCAGCACAACAACTTCTTCCTCGGACCGGAAGGGGAGGGTGATTCGCTGGGCCAGATCCTGAATCTGCAGACCAGCGATTACGCCCTCGCCGAGCGCCCGAGCGGTCTGGACTACGACGTCTACAGCGCCATCGGCTACGGTCTGGCGACCAGCATGATGGTGGTCGGTCCGGAGCGTGACGCCAGCGGCAACCGGAAGGTGGTGATCATCGACACCTTGGAAGACTTCGGCGCCGGTGAGCTCGTGGCGCAGGACTATCTGGCGCTCTACAACGCCACCTACAAGCCGGCCGAGGGGCTCACCAAGCTGCCGATCGACGCCATCATCTACACCCACAACCACATCGACCACACCGGCGGTGTGCTGGGCTACCTGAGCATGGCTGACCAGGAGGTTTGCCCGGCCCAGGACCCGA
>JBCCGX010001521.1:0-2058 GCA_039029035.1 Acidobacteriota bacterium
CCTCCGGCCTCGGGATCGGCCCGCGAGATGTTGACCATCTACAGTCTGGTCAATTCCGTACTGCTCAACTTCGAAGAGGTGGAGCGCCTGGTGCTGCTGTGGAACGGCGGCCAGATGCGGACCTTCGCCGGACACATGGATACTCGCCGACCGCTGGTCGCCAACCTCGATCTGATCGCGCGCGGTCCCTGACTCTTGCCCTGACCTTGTGCCATGACCTCGTCGTTACCGATCGGAGTCTTCGATTCCGGGGTGGGCGGCCTGACCGTCGTCGCCGCCCTGATGCAGCATTTGCCGGGTGAGTCGATCCTCTACCTGGGCGACACGGCGCGTCTGCCCTACGGTGACAAGTCACCGCGGACGGTGGCCCGCTACACCCGGCGTAACCTCGACTTCTTGACGAGTCGGGGCGTCAAGGCGGCGGTGGTGGCGTGCAATACCGCCTCGGCGCTGGCTTTGGAGTCTCTCGACCTGGCGCTACCGGTCTGGGGTGTGATCGAGCCGGGAGCCGAAACCGCCGCCCGCGTCACGCGCGGCCGGGTCGGGGTCATCGCGACTGAAGCGACGATTCGGTCCGATGCCTACGCCAGCGCGATCCGGCGACTCGAGCCTCGACTCGAGGTCACCAGCCGTGCCTGTCCGCTCTTCGTGCCGCTGGTCGAGGAAGGCTGGCACGACGATTCGATCTCACAGCAGATCGCCGAGCGCTACCTGGCACCGCTGCTGGCGGCGAAGATCGATACGCTGGTTCTCGGCTGCACGCACTACCCGCTGTTGAAGCCCGTGTTGCGGCGGGTTGTCGGTCCTGAAGTTCAACTGGTCGACTCGGCCGAAGCGATGGCGCGCAAGGTCGCTCGCGAGCTATCCGCCCGGCAGCTCGAGGCGAAGTCAAAGGACGTGAGCCACCACTTTTGCGTCACCGACAGCGGCGAGCATTTCGCCCGCGTCGCCCGAGATCTCCTCTCCCGTTCGGCCGCCGCGGGCCCATCGTCCGATCTCTCTCTAGAGCTGGTCGAAGTCTAAGCTTGCGTCGGCGCCCTACGAGAGGGAGAGGCGTGGAGCGAGTACGCAGCGAACGTGTTTGAGCTGTAGGTCGCTCCCTATGGCGCAAAGCTCTGAAAAACAGGGCCTTGTACAAGACCTAGCAGCCCAAGCGAGTTTGAGCTGCGGCGCAGCCCACGGGACCGACCGAGCGTTCTTGGACGCGACCTTGTTCGGTGATAACTTGGCGCCATGAGTCAAGAGATTACGCGGCCCCAGGGCCGCAAACCCGATGGCCTTCGCCCGGTCGAGCTCGTCACCGGCGCAATGAAATTCGCCGAGGGTTCGGCACAGATCGATGTCGGCGACACCCGTGTGGTCGCGGCAGCCAGTGTCGAGTCCGGGGTGCCGAGATTCAAGATCGATAGCGGCGAAGGGTGGGTCACCGCCGAGTATGCGATGCTGCCCCGCGCCACTCACACGCGCTCGCGGCGCGAGGTCAAGAAAGGCCACGTCGGTGGCCGCACCGCCGAGATCCAGCGGTTGATCGGCCGCAGCCTGCGAGCAGCGGTCGACTTCAAGGCTCTCGGCGAGCGGACAGTGACCGTCGACTGTGATGTCCTGCAGGCCGATGGCGGAACCCGGACGGCGTCGATCACCGCCGCCTATGTCGCCTTGGTCGACGCCTTGGGGCGAGCATTCTTGGCCGGTGATCTTCCGCAATGGCCGATCATCGACCAGGTCGCGGCGGTGTCGGTCGGCTATGTCGACGGCGTCGCCTTGCTGGATCTGGAGTATTGTGAGGATTCGATCGCCGAGGTCGACATGAACGTCGTCGCCACCGCCGGGAGTGACTTGATCGAGATCCAGGCCACCGGTGAGCAGCGAGCGTTTCCGCGAGCCGAGCTCGATACCTTGTTGGATTTGGCCTTCAAAGGAATCGATGAGTTGGTCCAGGCGCAGAATCGTGCGCTGGCGTCGATTCTCGGCGAAGTCGAAGCCTTGCAGGCGCGCGGTCGGCGCCATACCCCGCCGCGCGACGAGGGGCAGCTGTGGGGTCCGCCGGGATGAGTCTCA
>JBCCGX010001522.1:0-2052 GCA_039029035.1 Acidobacteriota bacterium
GCAGGGGGACTATCGCTTCGCCCATCGACACGGGCAGTACGCGATCGAGGATCCGCAACGGCCCGAAGACGCGGTAGCGTTTGATGCAACGACGGTGCGCGACCTGTACGCCGCGGCGGGCCTCGAGGTCAGCGCGGTGCATCGTGGCAGCTGGTGCGGTGGTGAGAACTTCGTCAGCTATCAAGACCTGGTGGTGGCCAGGCCGGCGGCGGGCCGCGAGTGAAGATTCTTCACGTCGTGCACGCCTATCCGCCGTCCCTCGGCGGCAGTCAGTGGCTGATGCGCCAGCTGTCGCGCGGTCTGGTGGAGCAGCATGGCGACGAGGTCAGCGTTTTCACCACCGTGGCGCGCCACACCGAGCACTTCATTCGCGACGACGGGGACGCCTTACCGGCGACCACCGAGCGCCTCGATGGGTTGACGGTGCGGCGCTTTCGGGTATGGAACGGCTGGACCCGTCCGCGCATGCTCCTCGCCAGCCTCAGCTTCCGTTGGCGCCTGCCGTTCAACGAGCACTGCCGGACGTTGCTCAACGGGCCCATCATCCCCGGCTTGACGCGGGCGGTCGCGACCAGCGGCGCCGACGTCGTCATGGCGACGGCGTTCCCCCTGATGCACATGTACGCCGCGCAGCGAGGTGCCCGACGTGCCGGTATCCCGATCGTCTTCCTCGGCGCTCTGCACGTCGCCGACGCCTGGAACTACGACCGCGAGATGATCTTCCGCGCCATCCGAGCGGCCGACGCCTACATCGCCCACACCGAGTTCGAGCACGCCCATGTCCTGGCGCGCGGTGCCGACCCGGACAGGCTGCGGATCATCGGCGGCGGGGTCGACGTCGAACGCTTCGCCGGAGTCGATGGGGTCGAGATGCGTCGGCGGCTCGAGTTGGGCAGCGCTCCGGTGGTCCTGATGCTCTCCAAGCACGTCGCCCGCAAGCGCTTCGACGTCCTGATCCACGCCATGCGGCGGGTGTGGGAACACGCCCCTGAGGCTCAGTTGGTGCTGGCCGGAGGCGCAACACCCTACACGGCGGAGATCGAGGCCATGCTGGACGAACTCGGTGCCGGGCGGCGCGCCAACGTGCGCCTGGTGCGCGACGTCGAAGAAGCCGACAAACCCGCTCTGCTGGCCGCAGCGGATCTCTTCGTACTGCCCTCGGCCCTCGACTCCTTCGGCATCGTCCTGGCCGAAGCCTGGGCCTGCAGCCGACCCGTGATCGGGGTAGATTCGGGCGCCATCGGCTCCCTGATCGCGGACGGTGACGACGGGCTGCATGTTCCCTACGAGAACGCCGAAGCGATGGCGGCAGCGATTCTACGCCTGGTGGAAGATCCCGCCTTGCGCCGCCGGATGGGACAGGCGGGGCGTGCGAAAGCGCAACGTAATTTCGATTGGCCCATCGTCACCCGCCAGGTCCGCGAGGTCTACGAGCAGGCGATTCGGTCGCGAGGTGCCGCTGCACAGGGGTAGCCATCGCCGTTGACCGCCGACTCCTGGTAAGCTCCATTCCCGACGAGAGATCCTTTATGCCCGATTCGACCCACGATCCCCTGAACGACGCCCGCGACGCTGGGCGCGCCGAAGCGGAAGCCTTCGAAGCGACCCTACGCGGCAAGGAGGATGCTGCACGGATCGATCGCATGACTCGCCTGGCGGCATCCAACGAGGCGGGACTGTGGCCGGCTGAGCAGGGCGAGACAGCGCCGACCGAGGTCGCCCGCCTGCAAGCACAGGTCGAGGCGCTGGCCGACTTCCGCGCCGCGGTGCTGGGCTCCCAGGCCTGGCGAGCGATTCAATCGGTTCGGCGAATATTCGGCCGGGCTTGGTAGACTCTGCCGCCATGGCTGACTCGCCCACCGACCCGAGGCTAGCTCGCCTCGAGGCCCGCGTCGCTGCCCTGGAAGGGGCTCTCGAAGCGCGCTCGCGCGAGCTGCGGCTGATCCAAGAGCATTGCTCCCCGCGGGATCTCGTACTCATCGCTCGCATTCGGGCCGGTCTGCGGCCGTTGACCCGCTTCGCCTATGAGCCAGCCTTGTGGCAGGAAACGAC
>JBCCGX010001523.1:0-2046 GCA_039029035.1 Acidobacteriota bacterium
CGGCCCGCTGCCGGGAGCAGGATTAAACCTACTTGGAGCAAGGCTACCATGCAGCGCCAAAGCCAATTGATACTCGCAAGACTGAGATCGGCGGAAGACGTCGAGGCCTCGGTCACTCTCAACGGATCAGACATCGGGCAGAGGCTCGATGACCGGTTCGCGCCCAACGTCGCCGTCACAGAAGTCGAGGCCTCGCGCCCCGCCTTCCGCGACATTCTTTTCACCCTGCGCGACGAGCTCGTTGCCTCGCGGCAACGTTTGAGCTCGATCGACAACGACCATGTGGAGAATCTGAGGCATTTTCTCGAGAAGCGCGCCCGGCGTGACGAGGTCTTGAATCAGGTCTACGGTCAGCTCAGCGTTTCACGCCGAACGATCGAAGACTTGTTCGAGACCGAGAACGCGTTCATCTTGGCCGGCATCGAAGGGCCGACCGCTCGCGAGACCGAAAAGCTGCTCAAGCAAGTAGATCTCGCGATCGATCGCCTCAAGAGTCCCGACCTGGTGCTTCCGGAACCGAAGGTGAAGGGCATCCAGGTCGATCCGGCCTCCTTGGTGGAAGATCTCGAGTCCGAGGCCGCAAGGCTTCGGGCAGTCAACCGAGAGCTCCGCAAAGCGCGGCGAGCAGTCCAGAGGAGCCGCAAGATCAAGAACGCGGCGATCGAAGAACACGATCGCACGTTCTTGTGGCTCGCACGGACTCTCGAAGGCTACTACCAGCTGGCGGACGAAGCCGAGCTGGCGAAGCAGATTCGTCCTTCGACTCGCCGCCCGGGACGCCGGGCGGCCGAGGTGCGGGGCGAGGCCACTTCGGACGAGCCGAGCTCCCTGGACTCGAGCTCCGAGGAGCAAACCGCTGACGGGCAGACCGTTCCACAATCTGCTGACGAGCAGACCTCCGACGAGGCGACGGTCTCAGACACTCCAGAGGTCGACGACGATCCGGCGTCGCAGACGTCGGAGCCCTGACCCCTCTTCCCGGGCGGCCTTCGGGCCGCCCGGCCCCTCCTTCTCCTCCAACACCTGCCCCGCTCTTCCCCGCCGGCCCCAAGCCGACCACCGCCAGGCCCGCTTCCCTTTCGAGGCCTCCGGTCGACGAACGGATCGCAGCCAGTTCGTCCCATTAGCTTGGCCTGCAAGACCTGAACGATGCTCGTTGGAGTCTTGTGGCGTTTGTCCAGAGACCCGCGCAACGCTCGCGGAGAGTCTCGGCCTTTACCCAAAGGCCGGAGCAACGCTTGCTCTGAGTTTCTGAAAACCGCCACAAGGTCTGAACGTGGCACGCTGCAACTTTCGAGCGCTACCCAAAGCTCCGAACGACGCTCGTTCCGTGCCTGTTGCGTTGCCCCAAAGAGCGGCGCACTGCTCGTGGCAACCTCGAAGCGCTGCCCACGGGTCTGAGCGACGCTCGTTCCAACCCCTGTGTGTCTGCCTTAAGACCCGAACAGCGCTCGTTGCGACCTTTGCACGGCCGCCCAGAGACCGAAACAGCGCTCGTTCCATCTTCTGGGCGTTTGCCCAAAGACCCGGACAGCCCTCGTTGCGACCCTTGGGCATCTGCCCAAAGACCGAAACGAGCCTGGCGCCGATGATCTATCCTGCAGGCAGTGCCGGCACAGGCTCTCGACCATGCGGTTGAAATTGCGCCCCACAAGGGGTCCGCCGACTGCTGCCGTCCGCGAGGTCGGAGCCACCGAGACCCGGAAGGTCGCTGCTTGATCTGCCCGCCACTATGGGGTCAGCAATTCGAAGTCATGGCACGTAACCCAGAGCTCGTAGGGTCTCGAGCAGCTCCGGGTCGGGCGCTTCCGGCTCGGCGGTGGGATCGTTCGGCCAGGTCTGTGCGTGCCAGGCACGCAGCTCGGCCTGTAGGGCTGCGAGCTGCTCCGGCAGCCGGTCGCCGACTTCGGCCGATTCGAAGGGTGCGGCGTCGAGGTCGTAGAGAAATGTCGACAGGGTGCCGTCTCCGGCGTCCGCCCTGTCCGAGCCCTGGCCCAAACCACGGTGCCAATCGCCCTCCACGACCAACTTGAGCTGATCCTGGTA
>JBCCGX010001524.1:0-2036 GCA_039029035.1 Acidobacteriota bacterium
GACCTCCATGGGCACACCCTGGACGTCGAGCTCGGTGACCCCGGCAAAGTGAAGCGCGGCAAGCTCGAGCTACCCATCTCGCTCAAGATTCCCCTGGATGAGATCGTCATGCTCCCCGGTGCTCAAGGCTTCCAGGCCGAGCTCGAGTTGCGCGTCGCAGTGCTCGACGACGAGGGTGGCCGTTCCGAGATCCCGGTCATCCCGGTCTCCTTCGGCGGCCCCGACGCCCCACCCCCCGGCGCCCATGCGGTCTACGACACCGCCCTGATGCTGCGCAACGTCAAGCAACGCGTCGCCCTGGCGCTCTACGATCTGGCAGGGGAAGGGATCCTCTCGACCTCGATCAACTTCGAGCCCGACGTGTAGACGTCTCGGCTGCGGGAAGCGAGTGGGCACCCCAAGCCGTCTCTCTGTGGAGGGAGTCGGGTGGCGAATCACCAAAGACTCTTTCCGCCGAGGGAGCCGTTGGAGTTTGCAGCAGGCCTTCATCAGCGGAGGTCGGTCAGATCTCCCGAACCAAAGCCTTCGTCGGTGGACGTCGTTCGATTCAGCTGCCGTGAGGGTTCCCCCCGTCGGAGCGTACGAGCTCTGGTTGTCCAAGGCGCTCTTCGGTGGTTGGCAATCATTGGGCTTCGTCCGATGGTGTTCTACGACGGATGGGGAGAGTCTGCCGTTGTCCGGGTGCTTCGCCCGTGGTTGGAGTCGAGTCTTGCGATGGCAGAGGCTTCTACGATCGAGCGAAGCGACTTCCGGTCACCAGTGCTCCTCGACCTTGTTCGAAGGCCAGTCGGCACTCACAGCCAGCTTCCACCGTAGAAGAAGGTTCATGTAGGATCCGGCGCCCATGCGACGTTCGATGATGGCTTTCACGCTCGCTCTCTCGCTGGCTCCCGCTGTTCCAGCGGACGACTGCCGGTTGCCCGACATTCGTACCTGGACGAACGGTGTCGGCTCGCTGGCGACGATCGAAGTCTCCGAGGCGGGTGAGCTGAGCGGCACCTACCGCACCGCCGTCGGCTGCCGCGCCGGCGAGCTCCAGCCCCTCACCGGATGGTGCAACGGCTACGGCGTGACCTTCGCGGTCGACTTCCGAGGCTGCGGCTCGACCACCGCCTGGGCCGGGACGATCGTCGAGGACGACGACGGCCCCCGCATCGAGGCGCTGTGGCATCTGGTGCGAGCCGGCGATGCGCCGGCCTGGGACGCCGTGATCGCCGGCAAATCGACCTTTCGCCCGGCACCGGAGACTCTCGACGAGACGGAAGCACCCGCCGGCTCAGAAACGCCGTGACACGATGAGCCGGCTGCGCAGATCCCCTGCTTCGCCGGGCCGGTTGGAATAGAGCCCTAGGCCGACACGCAGGAAGATGTCGGTCTTCCACCAGCCGTTGAAGAAGGTTTCGATCTCCAAGCCCATCTGGTTGGCGTCGTTGTCGGGGAAGCGGTCGTGGCGGGTCAACGCGGCTCCGAGGCGTAGAGTCAGCGGGACGCGGCGCCTGATATTGCGGCTGTAGGAGACGCTGCCGCCCCAGCCGGTATCGAAGCGCTTCGGTTGGAAGCCGGGTGCGCGGACGCCGGCGAAGCCGGTGAATAGATCCGAAAAGTGATCGAGCTGCCAGCCCCGTTCGAACACGATCCGCGCGCCGAAGGATCGATGCCGCGGCAGATTGAGGCTGTAACCGCCGCTCAGCAAGAGCCGGCCGGGGGCCCGGGTCACCTGTTGCGAGCCCTCGATGCCCCAGGTCTCGGCGGTCTCGCGTTGTCGGGTCTCGAGCTCGGCATGGGCATAGAGCCGGCGGCGGCTGAAGTCGAGGTCGATCTCAGCGACGTGCTCGAGGAACGGATCCGGCAAGGCGAATCCCGGTGGATCATTCCACGGCGCCCGGCGGAACCCGGTATGCCGCAGGCCGTAGGTGCCGCGCAGGCGTAGGGACTTGCCCAACGGCCGGGCGAGGGAAAGCCAGCCACTGGTACTGCGCTGGCGAAAAGCAGCATCGATCGTTGCGCTCGAAGTGACGTTGTCAACGCCGTTGTCC
>JBCCGX010001525.1:0-2035 GCA_039029035.1 Acidobacteriota bacterium
CCCGCACCCTCGCCTCGGGCGCCGCGCGCCAGGCGAAAGACCTGCTGCAGGTCTTCGAGCGCGATGCCCTGGGGCTGACGACCGATATCAAGCGCTATGGTGGAGACCGCGATCCGTTGAGCGTCACCGGTGAGGGCTGCGGCGACGTGCCGACCGAGCCGGTCTACTGGACCCGCCAGACCTACCAGCACGGCGTGCTGGCGACCCGCCAACCTCTCTACCCGAACGGCGCGGCTGGCCCGTTCCTGACGTACGACGCCGAGATCGATCGCGCCACCGGCCTGCCCACGGTCCAACGAGACCCGGCGGGATTCGGTACGACGTTCAGCTTTGACGCTCTGGGTCGGGTGACGGCAATCGTTCCTGATGAAGGGGCCGTGACCTATGTCGACTACTTTCCGGCCGGCAGCGGTCAGCCGGCGCGTGCCGCAGCGAGCGCCGTGCCTGCCGCGGGTGGAGCGACGCTCAGCGAGTACGAAATCGAGCTCGATGCCTACGGTCGCTCCCGCGTCGAGCGCGCCACACTACCCGGCAACGCCTGGACCGAGCGCATCACCGAACGCAATGCCCGCGGTTGGGCCACTGCCGTCTCGCAGTGGGGTGACACGACTCGGCGCACAGAGTTCCTCGACTTCGATGCTTTCGGTCGGGCCCACACCATCCGCCCGCCTGATGGCGCCGCCCACGACGTCAAGCTCTTCTACCTCGGAGATCGCCAGATCACCACCGAGACCAAGATCGCCCTCGACGACGGTGAGGCCTATGTCGCACGGATCAACGAATCGGATAGCTACGGTCGCCTCCGGCGGGTCGAGGAAGGATCCGGCGAAGGTGGTGCAATGGCGGCGACGACCTATGCCTACGACGTCGCCTCACGTCTGACTCGTATTCAAAGCGGCGAACAGAACCGCCTATACCTCTTCGACAACCGGGGCTTCTTGCTCAGCGAGCAACATCCTGAGGTCGGTGCGGGCAACGGCAGCGTGTCCTACCGCAGTTTCGACGCCGCCGGTCTCGCTCACCGCATGACCGATGCGGCGCGAGATCTGTCCTACACCTACGACTTCATGGGACGCCCGACCAAGGTTCGTGATCTGTCGAAGGGCAAACGGCTGATCTCGAGCTGGGAGTACGATCTGGGAGCTGGCTTCGGCCTCGGCAAGGTCTATCGGGCCAACCACGTGAACTACCTCGACGCGCCGTGGAACAACCCGGGAGAAGAGCCCCTTTCGGTGCGCCACACCTATCGCTACGAAGGCCTCGGTGGTGCCCTCGATTCGCGGGACACCCACTTCTTTTGGAGCTTGCCGACGGTAGCTTTCCGCAGCGAGTATCGCTACGACGAACTCGGCAACCTCGATCAGCTGAGTTACCCGCGCTGCATCAGCGGCAACTGCCTCGGCACACCGGCAGCCGCCGGGCCGGTGGTCGAAGCCCAGTACGACCAGGGGCTCTTGACCGCGATTCCCGGCTGGGCCGACAACATCAGCTATGACCCGAGCGGCGCCTGGGCCGAGGTGCAACGATGTAATGGGGTTGCCGACCATCGGGTACCCGACCCGGATATCGCGGCGCGACCTTTGCGGCTCTTCACCACCGGCGTCGCCCCCGCCGTCGCCAACTTCGACAGCGGCCCCATGGCCTACGACGGCGCCGGTAACCTGACTACGACTGGAGCCGACACCTACCGCTACGACGAGGCTGAGCGACTGACGGAAGCCTCCTACGCCGACGGCAGCCTGCAGCAGCTGTACGGCTACGATGTCTACGGCAACCTGGCATGGCGCTCCACCGGCGGCTCGACCGAGTCCTTTGCCATCGATCCCGCCACCAACCGCCTGGCCGATGGGAGTTACGATGCAGCCGGCAACCTGCTCCACTGGGGCGGGCAGCACTTCGCCTACGACGTCAACAATCGACTCACTCGGCAGGCCCACATGGGCTATTTCTATGACGCCGACGGCGAGCGCGTCGGGTCCTATGTAAACGTCCCGGCCTTCGGCCCCAGTCTCAGCCTTCATCTGCGCGACCCTGC
>JBCCGX010001526.1:0-2034 GCA_039029035.1 Acidobacteriota bacterium
CGCAAGGATGATCGCTTCGAGCAGAGATACCCCGGGGAGGTTACCGGAGGCACCCCGGGTTGGCAAGCGAGGCTCAACGCCTCCAAGCCCCTGGTTCACCTCACGGTTGCCACGATTCTGACCCAATCCCGAGGCAGGCTCGCTGGCATGAGACAAGCCCCCAATAGCCAGCTTCGGCGGCTCACCCTGGCCTACACAGTGGCGCTGATCCTGCTGATCGTGGCCGCCGACCGAGGCGTGCTGGCGACGTCCTACCTGGCGGGCTTGCCGGCGGCCGACAAGATCGGCCACTTCCTGCTCTTTGGTCTCTTGTCGTACCTCGCGAATAGCGCCCTGGGCGGTCAGCTCGTGGTTTGGCAACGACTCGAGGTGCCCAAAGGCAGCGCCCTGGTCTGTTTCGTGGTGGCGCTCGAGGAGCTGTCGCAGCTCTGGATCGTCCACCGCAACTTCGATCTGACCGATCTCGCGGCCGACCTGGCTGGCATCTGGATCTTTGGACGGTTGGCGCTCATTCGGCTTACCAACAAAATTCGACATCGCGAGTCGGGAGCCTGCAAGGCTCGATCGTGAAGGGGCAGAGAGTTACTCGGCACCCTCCTGGCTGAGCTCCAGCAGGAGGCCTCCACTCCAATGGGCGGCGAAATTGTAGCAAGCAGCCGAGACCAGACCGGAGATCCAACCGACGACCAGGCCGACGACCGGGTAGGCCAAAACGAGCACCACGGCCCGCAAGAGGCTGCGGCTACCTTGCCGCGCGAAAATCGTCTCCGAAAGCCAGATCGGGAATGCAATGACCGCGATGACCGTGAAAATCAGGCCGTAAACAAGCGCACTCACCTTCGCCGCTCGCAGGGCAGAGACCGCCTTGAGCTCAAACTTCATGCTGGATCTCCTTTTCTGAAGAACCTTATCCACCGGTTCCTACGGATCGGAGATCCAGGTCGTCGCTAGCGACCGACGAGACATGCCATGGCCTTGATAGGCTCGGCTCGAGCCAGCTCGAACCCCAGGAGCCACAATCACCAAGCCATGCGCAGCCTCGCCGAGCTCATCGACTCTGACGACCCTGGAATCGTGCTCATCCGCGAGTGGGCCGATGCCTCGGAGCTCAACTGCGAGATCCTCCCGCCATCCGATCGGCGGGAAGATGTCCTGCTGGCCGTCCAGGTCACGTCTCGAAGCACGCTCGGCGCACTCGCCTACGATACGGGCGGCGTTCTGATCGATGATGGCTGGCTACGGTTTCTGGGATCGGGACATCCAAAGATCGGCCGTGACCTGGCGCAGTGGAATCAGGACCGTGCCAATGGATTCTACCTGGTGGGGGACGACGCTGCCGGAGGTTTCTTCGCCTTGAATACAGGCCGGCTCGGGCCAAACATGAACCGTGTCTATTACTGGTCGCCTGACGATCTCGAATGGGAAGATCTCGACCTCGGCTTGACGGATTTCCTGGCCGCCTGTTTCTCAAGCCGCTTAGCGACCTTCTATTCCGATCTGCGCTGGGCCGATTGGCGTGAAGAGGTCAGGTCGCTTCCTGGTGATCGCTGCTTTTCGTTCGTTCCTTTCTTGTGGACCGCTGAGGGATCGGTCGAAAAGAGCGTTCGATCTTCAGTTCCTGTCGCGGAAGCGTTCGATAACAAGCTCGACATCGTCCGCCAGCTTGCCCAAGGCGACACCCGTCCGACGGAGGACGAACACCGCGCCGGCGCCGCCCCGGTCTCGGCTGTCGAGGTGAGCCAGGCACCTCGCTCCCGCCTGGCGGCGCTGCCAGTCGCCGCAGGCGCGGCTTTCACGACGTTGAATTACTTTGCCATGCGGCTGGCCGTCGCCAACGATCCCATGCGATTTCTGCACTTGGAGGTGTTCTTTCTCACCGTCCTGCTCATTCCCCTCCTGGCCTTGGCTGGCCTCTTCGGGCTGTCGCGAAAGTTCGAGATTCCGCGATTCAGCCTCGTCACAGCCGGAGGGCTCGTTGGAGCCTCCGCCGCGTTCAATCTCTGGCTCATCTTGTCCTGTTGGGCCGAGGTGTGA